>JAYEMD010000149.1:61600-74290 GCA_034717895.1 Campylobacterota bacterium
CTGGCTCTTCTGGTTCAGGTGCTGGCTCAGGTGCTGGCTCAGGCGTCGGCTCAGGTGTAGGAGCTGGTGCTGGTACCGGTGCTGGTGCCGGAACTGGTGCTGGTGCATTTACAGTTGTCACATTAATAGTTACAGTATAAGCAGATGTTGAGTTCAGTTCCCCATCAAATACTTTAAATCCAAATGTAGTGTATGGAGTGCCAATGGTATTTGTATCTGGAATAAATGTCAACTTGCTTATATCTGCACTTTCTATTTTTTGGTTTAGTATAACTTCAGATCCATCTAGTGTTAGGTTTCCATCACTCTGCAAAGTTGTGATAAAGATAGAGTCTAAACTATTTTCACTAATTTGACTACTAAAGTTAAAGTCATCTATCGCAAATGTTCTATTGGTATTTTCATCTATATCAACACTAAAGCTTGATGCAATTGGGTTATCATCTATATCTAATATTGATATATTATAGTTTTTAAATGAACTTAAACTTGTATTTGTATCGGTAACTTTTACATCTACTTCATATATACCATCTGTATTATTATCTTCACTAGTTTCATAAGAGATTATTTTATTAAAACTAAGATTTCCATCATTAGTGATAGTAAATAGCTCTTTATCATCACCTTCTAATGTATAAGATACATTAGTATCTACAGGTATAGTTGCAAGAGTTGAAGTGTTATTTTCATTTACATCTAAAGGTACATATCGTCTTAGTTTAGCTACAACAGGAGTAGTTCCCCCATCAATATATGAGATATATAGATTTTTATCATCTGCTACATAGATATCAATGTTTGTTGCAACTCCTGTTGAGATATTTGCATCAAAAGTAACCCAGCTATTTGACTCGTATTTCATTATAGATACTTTTGAGCCTACGTTTTCTTTATAAGCTACATAAGGGATATCATTATCTATAACCATATCTAACTGTGTAGTTGTAATACCAATTGTTCCTAACTCATCCCATGTATCATCATCAAAATTTGTAACATCTGTATCTGTGCCTTGTGTACCTTGGTCGTTTAGGTATCTTACATGAATCTTATCATCAGCTTTATCTATATAGGCAATTATTGGTATATCGCTACTGTTTATATCCATTGCTAGGTCAGTTGCCTCAGGGGTAAAATTACTTCCACCATCAATTCCTTCACTAAAAAAAGCATTAAAAGTTTGAGACTCCCAACCATTGAATCCATTACTTTTACTGTTATAACGCTGATAAGCAAGTACTGGAGAATCATAATCAGCATCATAATCGATATATGCTAGATGAAGTTTATTGTTTGAATCAAACTTCATACTACTATCTCTAAATTCAGCTCCACTGAAAAACCAACTTATGCTATTAGTACTTGCATCTCCTGAGTATGAAGGCATAGTATCCCAAGTAGTACCATTAAATTTAAGTAACTGTCCACGCTTATGATAAGAACCTCCACCATCACCAATATCACTACCGTTTTGAAAAACTGTATATAGATTTCCTAAGTTATCCTCGGTACTATTTATATAAGTTGAATTAGCGTCAAATTGTGAAGGTGTAATATCTTCTGCCATAACACTACTTGCTAATGATACTGCTACAGCAATACTGTATTTTATTAATCGTTTCATTATAAACTCCCCGCACTAATAACTTTATACTTAGGGTCACTACCCTCATTAAAGTTAATACTTAATTGTTTTTTTCTTTTATTGTATTTCACCTTTATATCGTTAGCAGCTGCATTACTAAATCCCTTATACCCTGTCACATATTCCCAATTACCTGTGTCTGTTTTTTTCATTATACTTAGTTTTCCACTTTCATCTGCATCACTAAAAACTGCATATGTAGTACCATTTATAATAGTCTCCTTATACTCTGTAGCTGATGTATAATTTGGTTTAATTCCAGTCACCTCTGGAATAACCTCAAAGTTGTCATCGATAACTTCAGTATCCTCTACCATAGGTGGTTTTATAGTTTCATTTATATCAACATTTAAACTAAATATTGTATAAAGTTCCCCATCACTTAAGTTTAGATCAACACTTATAGTTCCTGTTTGATTCTCTTTTAGCTGGATAACCAAAAAGTCACCATCCATAACTACATCTGCTATGTTTGTATTGCTACTTGTTGGAACAACTGTTAAACTACTGTTAAAATCAGCATCATTCATACTATTTTGCAAATCTATTCTCTTAACCATACCCTCTTCAAAAGAGATATTAGTGTAGTCTAAAGAGAAAGTCGGAGCATCATTTACCGATGTAGTTACTATAGTATTTGTAGTTTGTGCATCGTTTCCATCTGCACTTACTGTAAGAGTAACAGTTGTAGTATCAATTAAGCCAGTTGCAACTTTGTTTTCATTTGGTGTAAATGTTACTGCACGAAGTGCTGTTTGAACATCACTTAATGTTCCACTTTCCACAGCTTCTATTGAAAGTGTACCTTTTGCATTATCATCTAAAGTGATTGTAGCTGTAAAAGATGTTGAATCTGTATCTGTTAATGTTAGTGTACTAAATGGTGTAACTGCACCTGCATTATCATTTGTACTTATTTCTGTAAGTGCACTAAGAATTGTAGGGTTATTAAATCCACTTATATTAATAGTAAAGTTATGATAAGCAACGCCACCATTTCCATCACTTAAAGTTAAATTTACATCTTGGCTTGTACTTGCTCCATTTGAGTCAGTTGGAGTTCCTGATAAAACTATAGATGGAGATACTTTTCTAATTCTATGGTTTTCGTTATCAGCTATATAAAGATTACCACTACTATCTACTGCTACACCATATAAATTCTTTAGTTCTGCAGAAGTTGCAGCACCGTCATCTCCACTGTATCCATAAGTACCAGTACCTGCTACGGTTGTAATGGTTCCATCTGTATCTACTTTTCTAATACTATGATTACCTGTATCAGCTATATAAAGATTACCACTACTATCTACTGCAACAACAGATGGATAATATAGTTTTGCAGAAGTTGCAGCACTCCCATCTCCACTATATCCATTACTACCATTTCCTGCTACTGTTGTAATTGCATAAGAATAACCTAGACTTAACCAACTTGCTAATGTTGTTCCACTTGTCACACTCCATGTAAGTGTGTCTTGATCTAAGTCGCTTGCATTTAACTCATAAGAGTAAAGAGTATCTTTAGCTCCACTAATTATTGCGGTACTCTCTACTACTGGTGTATCATTTACACTTATAGTTTTTACTGTATTTGTTTTTACAGCATCATTTCCATCTGCACTTACTGTTAGAGTTATAGTAGTAGTTTCATTTAAATCTGAAGCTACTCTATTTTCTGCTGGAGTAAATGTGATAGCTTGGATAGCTGTTTGGATAGTTGCTAAATCTGTACTTGCTATAGTTGTAGCTGAAAGTGTACCCTTAGTGTTATCATCTAAAGTGATTGTAGCAGTAAATGCTGTTGAATCATCATCTGTTAGGATTAAGCCTGCAAACGGTGTTACTGCTCCTGCTTTATCTGTTGTAACTACTTCATTTAATGCATTAAAAGTAGTAGCAGCATTAAACCCACTTAAAGTGATAGTAAAGTTATGATAAGCAACGCCACCATTTCCATCACTTAAAGTTAAATTTACATCTTGACTTGTTGAGGCTCCGTTTGAGGCTGTTGGTGTTCCTGATAAAACTATAGATGGAGATACTTTTCTGATTCTATGGTTTTCGTTATCAGCTATACAAAGATTACCACTACTATCTACTGCAACATCAACTGGAGTAGATAATTGTGCAGAAGTTGCAGCACCGTCATCTCCGCTGTATCCATCAGTACCATCTCCTGCTACGGTCGTAATGGTTCCATCTGTATCAACTTTTCTGACTCTATTATTATTAATATCAGCTATATAAAGATTACCACTACTATCTACTGCTACATCAATTGGAGTAGATAATTGTGCAGAAGTTGCAGCACCGTCATCTCCACTATATCCAGAAGTACCATCTCCTGCTACGGTTGTAATGGTTCCATCTGTATCTACTTTTCTGATTCTATGATTATCACTATCAGCTATATAAAGAGTACCACTACTATCTACTGCAACACCATATGGAATAGATAGTTGTGCAGAAGTTGCAGCACTCCCATCTCCACTGTATCCAGAAGTACCAGTACCTGCTACGGTTGTAATGGTTCCATCTGTATCTACTTTTCTGACTCTATGATTATCAGTATCAGCTATATAAAGAGTACCACTACTATCTACTGCTACACCATATGAACCATTTAGTTGTGCAGAAGTTGCAGCACTCCTATCTCCACTATATCCATTAGTACCATTTCCTGCTACTGTAGTGATAGTACCATCTGTAGTACTAATAGTACCCCCTAATCTTAACCAACTAGGAAGTGTAGTTCCTTCTTTTACACTCCATGTAGTGATATCTCCATCTACATCACTTGCATTTAGTTCATAAGAGTAAAGAGTATCTTTAGCTCCACTAGTTATTGCTATGCTTTCTACTATTGGTAAAGTATTACTTCCAAATAATACTGTAGTTATAGATGATATTGCTAGCATCATGCTAAATATGTTGTTATATATCTTCATAATATGCCTCCTTTTTGAGTTTTCTCTATATTTTCCATCTTTTTTCCCCTCTCTTTTATATCTTCTACCACTTGTATAAGTGTACTATTTAACTCTTCTCTACTAAATGGCTTTACAAAATACTTCACAACCCCTAACTCCTTTGCTTTTTGTAAAAAACAATCCTCACTAAAAGCTGAACAGATTATCACTTCTGTTTTATTATCAGTTTTTCGTATCCGTCTTAAAAGATCTATCCCTGATAGTTTTGGAAGATGAAGATCTAGTATGATAATATCAGGAGAGATATCTTTATATATTTTATATGCATCAAGTCCGTCATAAGAAGAGTAAACATTGCTATATTTTCTTTTTAGATGTTTAGCATACTTGTCTGTTATATCCTTCTCATCATCTACAAGTAGTATTGTTAAGTCACTCAATTTTATACCTCTCTTTACTTTACAAATAAAAGTATAAAATCTATTCGGGAAGATTTAGGGAAGATTTAAAAGAAATTTTAAATATGTTTCAAACTCAATATTTATTAAATATATGGCAACTCTAAAATATAGTTATTATTAATAGTTGTAAATAGATAAATATATATTTATTATGATATAATTTTTTAATAAATAGTTGTAAATAAGGATATTTTATATGCAATTTCTAGATGTTAAAACAGATTATGCTTTTAAAAAGGTATTTGGTAGTGATACAAGTAAAGATATACTTATAAGCTTTTTAAATGCTATTGTATATGATAAAAAAAAGATAAAGATAAAAGATCTAACTATAGTAGACCCCTACAATATACCTATGATAAAAGGGGTAAAAGATACATTTGTAGATGTAAAAGCTATACTGGATGATGATACAAAAGTTATCATAGAGATGCAAATACTCAATCATACAGGTTTTGAAAAAAGGGTACTTTACAATGCTGCTAAAAACTATTCTATTCAACTAAATAAATCTGAAGACTATCACCTTCTAAATCCTGTTATAGCTTTAACATTGGTTGACTTTATTATGTTTGAAGATAATCAAAATACTATAAATAACTTCCAACTACTAGAAAAAGAGCACCTTATAAAATACAATGATGACATAGAACTAATATTTGTAGAGTTACCAAAATTTAAAAAAGGGTTAGACCAGCTAAAAGATATAAAAGATCAGTGGATATACTTCGTTAAAAATGCAGGTAGTTTAGAATATATCCCAAATAACTTAGATGATGAGATAAAAAAAGCTCTACAAAATGCAAACGAAGCAAACTTATCAAAAGATGAATTAGAAGCTCAATATAAAAGAAAAGAGTTTATCTCTATACAAAAACTAGCACTTATGAAAGCAAAAGATGATGGTATATCTCAAGGGATTGAACAGGGGATTGAACAGGGGATTGAACAGGGGATTGAACAGGGGATTGAACAAGAAAAGGTAAATATAGCAAAAAATCTACTTGATATTTTAGATAATGAAACTATATCTTTAAAAACTGGACTATCTATTGATTTTATAAAGAATTTGAGGTAATATTTATATATTACAAATTTAAACGATAACCTATCCCAAATACATTCTCTATAGTTTCCTCTGGCAGCTTTTTTCGAAGGGTTTTAATAATAGTTTTTAAAGTTTCTTTTCTATCACCATAATGTCCTCCTTTGTCAAGACCACTTAAACTAACATTATTATTCCACCATTCATTGATATTTTTTGTAACAGTTTATTATCTACATCTATATTTTTGGATAAACAAATAAAAAAACTCCCGCCTTAAAAAAGACGAGAGTTTTAAAAGTGTATATTTTTTACTAAAATTGACTAGTGACTGTTACAACAGCCATCTGAGTTTTCACCGGTATGTCCACCACAACATCCATCTTTTTCCTCTTTTGCAGGTGCAGCATGGTCAGTTCCACAAGAACCTCCACCACAACATCCGCCACCTGCAGCAGCCATACCCCCTACAACACCTGTAGATACCTCTTCTGCCGTAGCTTCTCTTGTTGCAAGAATAGCAACAGAGAACATTAAAGTTCTTCCGGCTAAAGGATGATTATAATCTATAGTAACCTCTTCTTCAGCTATACCTTTTACAGTAACTTGAACTGTTTGTCCATCTTCGCTTGAACCGTAAAGCGTCATACCTTCAACTAGATCTACACCTGCAAACTGCTCTTTTGGTAAAGTTTGTACAGCCTCTTCGTTGTACTCACCGTAAGCTTCATCAGCTTTTACCATAACATCAGCTTTGTCACCCTCGTTTAGGTTCTCAATTTCTTTTTCAAGACCAGGGATAATCTGACCCATACCACTTATAAATTCAAGTGGAGAACCACCAACATTTGTATCTAATTTTTCATTTGTTTGAGCATCATTTAATGTATACTCAATTGATATAACTTTATTTGACATTATTTTCCTTTTTTATTAATTAATTTTTTTAGAAGCTTCTTTTGCTTCAATACTATCAGGATATACATCGATCAAAGTATTATAAAAGTTTGTTGCATTATCCTTATCACCGATTTTATCGAATGAAATTGCACTGTGAAGAAGCAGTTTTGGAAGGTATTTTGCTTTATCATATAACATCATACTTGTTTTAAAATAGTGTAACGCTTCAGAATATTTTTTCCTGTAGTATTTTATCTCACCCATTAAATAATTACATTCTGCCGGTCTGTATTTATTTTTTATGAGATACTCTAAAATAGGTATAGCTTTTGTAAAGTAATCTTTTTTAAATAATACTCTAGCCTCTGCCATTAGCTCTTTTTTTGTTTTCGAACTAAAGTCTGTTTCTTTTGAAGAAGTTGATTTTTTAACAGCAGTTTTTGAAACTTTTTTTGATTCTTTTTTATCTAAGAGATCTAAAAGTTTATTAAATTCTTTTTTTGAAACATATTGAGAGTTTATTTTGTTAAGAAGTTTTACAATTTTTTCAAAATCTTTTCTAAGTTTTGATATATTTCTTTTATTAGTGCTTAGACCTAAACCAAGCTTTTCAATACTATCATTTAATTTGTTTAATGAAGTTTCGGTTTCTACTTTATAATTGTCATTGTCAACTTTATAACTTGTGAACTCTTCTGTGTGTTTTTTAAGACTGTTCTTTAAGTCAAAAAACTTTTGTCCTTCACTGTCTGATATAGACTCAAGACCCTCAAGTCTTTGAGAGATATCATCCAAACTTGAGTTTACTCTATTTATCTTTTGTTTGGCAGAAGTAAGCTCTTTTTTATTTTTTACTATAACTTCCTCTGTTTTTGAAAGTCCGTACGGTTCAGGAGAGTTAAGATCACCTGCACCAAATACAGATATTTCATTTGCAAAAACAATATTTACTGCAGCAATTAAACATATAAACTTTTTAGACAACTATCTCTCCGTACTTATGGTAAAAGTCTGTAATCTACTCTTCTGTTTAGTTTCCAACATCCAACATTTTTTTCAGTACAAATTGGATTGCTCTCACCAAAACTCACCATTAGAATTCTATCTTCTCCAATACCGTCTGCTATTAAAGCATCTTTTGTAGTTTTAGCTCTTTTAAGACCTAGTGCGTAGTTATACTCATCCGTACCCCACTCATCACAATTACCTTCAAGCTTTATTTTAAGATTATTATATGCTTGTATTGTCGAGTCTACTTTTGTTGCATTATCCGTTGCTATTTGTCTCATTTGATCATTTAAATTATATTTATCAAAAGCAAAGTGTACAGAACTTAACACTACACTGTTTCCTTCAATATCGCTTTGGATCATATTGATTCCGCTTTTTGATATTTGACTTTGAAGATCTATCTCACTTACAGTACCAATATCCGAATCAACAGCACTCTCCTCACCGTCAACATCTCCTAATTTATTATCAATAGCTGAACTCTCTGCATGTCTTCCGCCGTCATACTCAACACTTTTTGAAGAACAACCAGATAAAGCTGCCAATGCACAGATACTTAATAATATATTTTTATACTCTTTTTTCATTACACTACCCTTTTATAATTTAGTTTGATTTTACTATATTGATACTTAAAATAATATATAATAATTTTACCAGTCAATAGATTGTAATCTACCGCTTTTTAAAGGGAAGACAAAACTTTTGTTATAATTTAGCCTAATGATACCCAAGCTGCTTTTTCCATCGGCATTTTTAATAAACATTACAGATTCACCGTCAGTTGAAAACTTTGGAAATTGGTTTCTTCCGTATGTTGTCAATCTTCTTACAAAATCACTTTTTGTTGATATTAAATAGAGATTAAAAGAGTTGTTGGAAAATTCATTGTCTGTTTCCCTGCTTGAATAGACGATATAATCTCCGTAAGTGGTACATTGAGAGTTGTTTCTTCCGTGATAGATTAGTCTCTCAACCCCTTTTTTACCGATTTTCTTAGCAAAAATATTCGGATGTTTTAATCTGTCAGATATAAATACAACTTTTGTATCATTTTCAACAAAACTTCCCCCAACATCAATACCTGAATATCTAGTAATTCTTGTTTTTATTTTAGAGTGTACATCGTATAAGTATATATCCGGTTGTGAGTTTGGAGCCATTGTTAATATAAGTTTAGAACCATCACTGTTAACGTCAGAGCAAACTAACATACCGTCACTTGATAATATCTTTTTTCTCTCACCCGTATACATATTTTTTTTGATTAATGTGGGTTTTGTATAATTGTAACTGGTATAATAAAAACTTTCCTGATTTGTCCCCGCCCATTTAGGGAAAATATTCAAGCCGCCTTTTACAACCACTTTCTGATAAGTCAAGGTATAATCGGAAATTACAATCTCACTTTTTCTAGAACTTATATATCTTGAAAAAATTATAAATTTATCCATCCATTCAATAGATGGTGCATTCATTGCATTGTTTACATCTATGGAGATTTTATGTGCTAAAAAAGGATATCTAGAATTTGAAGATGTACTGTATGATTTAGCCAACAATAGTTTGTTAGTGTTCACATCATATAGTTTGCTGTTAACTTCAATACCGTTAATTTGATTGTTTTTTATTTGAAGCACCAATTCAAGATCAATTCCACTTTTTCTTAGATAATTAAATGCCGGCAATGAATCAAATCCTTCGTTTAATAAAATATCACTATTATTAAAATGACCGCTTACTAAAAGATCTTTTTTTACTAAAGATACTATTTTATTATCTAAATTATTTGATACCATACTGTCAATTGATGAAGTTACTGCAATCACCGGAAGATTTGATTTTTTCTTGATAATCTCCATAGTTGCATCTATTGCAAACAAACTATTGCATACTACTAATAAAACCATAAATATTTTATTGAACATTATTCACCCTTTGATTTAAAAATAATTTCTATTTTTGTTGTATTTCCATTTGGATTTGAAGGATACTTATTTAAAGTTTCATTATTTAAAAACTCCCTTAACTGTTTATCAAATCCAATGTTATTTGAGTATTGTATAAACTGATAGCTAAAACTTCCATTATTTGATATAATAATTATAATTTTTGCCTCTAAATTATCATTAAATATAGTAGGAGACCACCTGCTAGATATAATATCATATATTTTTGAATAATAAGGGTCACTATCATTTTTTGATTGGGTTGCAGTCTTGATAACTTTAGACTTTTGTTTATTCTTGGATAATTTTGACAAAGAAAGTTTTTCTACTTTTTTCTCTTTTTCAAATTTTGATTTAAATCTACTTGATATTGTATTTTTTTTAATATTCAGAACTTTTTCTTTTTTTACTGTAGGTGCTTTTGTACTTACTTTTGCAAACAATGATTTTAAATTTGTTCTTTTTTTAACACTTTGAGAAGTTGACTTTTTAACTACCTCTTTGGCTTTTTTAGTTTGATCATTTATATTTGAATCTGATAATATGATAGATTTTTTAGATTGAGAGTCATCCAAAACTATATCCAACTGCAACACGGTTGCTTTTGTTACGGAATCAATCTTTTTAACATCTCTGGATAGAGTATAGTAAACCAAAGATAGCATAATTATCAAATAGATACTGATTGCAGAAACTGCAGAAAAAAGAAAAAGGTTTTTATTATCCATCTGTAATCAAAGCTACTTTAAAAAAACCTGCTTCTTTAACTGTTTTAAGAACAAAAACAACATCTTCATATTTAAGATTTCTATCTGCTCTTATATGAACAGGTGTATCTCTGTTTTTGTCTTTTGCAAACAATATAAAGCTATCGGCAAAATTAATAAATTTGTATCTATTCTTGTTTACAGTTATATCTCTGGTTGTGTTAACTAAAATATCGATTTTATTGGTCTGTTGTAGTTTTTTTGATTTACTTCCTTTAGGAAGATTAATGTTTTCTTCATATTCCAATACAGGTGCAGTAACCATTAAAATAGCAAGAAGAACCAACATAACATCCACTAACGGTGTTATGTTCAATTCAGGTTTCTGATTGAAATCATACATAACTCTTACTTCCTAGCAAGAATTATATCTATTTGAGATTTTAAATAAGTATTTAACTCATATATCTGACGAGTTAATATTTGATGAAATGAATATGCAAATATTGCAACAAATATACCTGCTGCGGTTGCAACTAAAGCTTCACTAATTACAGGGGCAATAGAAGAAAAACTAACTTTACTTACAGATGAAAATTTTGCAAATGATTCTAATATACCTACAACCGTACCAAACAGTCCTATAAAAGGTGAAGTGGAAGAGATTATCGACAACCATGATATGCCGCTACTTGCTTCTCTAACTAAAGAGATCTCACAAACATTCAAGAGCTCTTTAGAAACAGACGTATCACCAACACATTGCCCTATTCTTGATAAGGGATTTATTTTTGCATCTCTAGACACTAATGAACCTAGATTGTTTTTTTCTGTAGTGATTTGATTGCTTAGTTGGATCTGCTTATAGATAAATATCCAAAAAGTTATTATGAAGTAAACAGATAACAGCGCTATAACCCCAATGGAAATAGCACTGCTGTTATTAAAATAATTTAATACCGTATCTATCATTTTATATTATGCAAATGAGTTTATTTTAGCTTCAACTGCTGCCATAGAAACATTTGAATCTTCAACAGATTTAACTAATGCTCTAGCTTCATCTATTCTTGTAGTTAACTCAGATTCTTCACCAGTAGATATAGCAACTGCTCCATCAACTAAAATGTCAACTGAATCCTCTGAAACCTTTACATGACCCCAGTTAATAGCAATAGCATCAACCTTAGCATTTGTATTTTCAATCTCAATCACACCAACAGTCAATGCCGATACTAAAGATGAGTGGTTTGGAAGTACTCCAAACTCACCCTCTTTACCCGGAAGAGTAACAGACTTAACATCTTTGTTAAAAATCTCACCGTTTGGTGTAACAATCGATAGTTTTATTGTATCCATATTATTACCTTTTAAGCTTCTAAGCTTTCATACCTTCAGCTTTAGCTATTGCTTCGTCAATTCCACCAACCATGTAGAATGCATTCTCAGGCATATGATCGTAATCACCGTTTAAAATACCGTTAAATCCTTTGATAGTATCAGATAACTCAACATATTTACCTGGAGATCCCGTAAATACTTCCGCAACGAAGAATGGCTGAGATAAGAACTTCTCAACTTTTCTAGCTCTATCAACAACAAGTTTATCAGCTTCTGATAACTCATCCATACCAAGAATTGCGATGATATCTTGAAGATCTTTATACTTTTGTAATAAAGACTGAACACCTCTTGCAGTATTATAGTGCTCAGCACCTAATACGTCTGCAGAAAGTATTCTTGAAGTAGAATCTAGTGGATCAACCGCTGGGTAGATACCTTTTTCTGCAATTTTTCTGTTAAGAACAGTTGTAGCATCTAAGTGAGCGAAAACTGAAGCAGGAGCCGGGTCAGTTAAGTCATCCGCAGGTACATAAACAGCTTGTACAGATGTAATAGAACCGTTCTTAGTTGTTGTAATTCTTTCTTGAAGTGCACCCATCTCTCTTGCAAGTGTTGGTTGGTAACCAACTGCTGAAGGGATTCTTCCTAGAAGTGCTGACATCTCAGAACCTGATTGTGCAAATCTAAAGATA
>JAYEMD010000150.1:0-2047 GCA_034717895.1 Campylobacterota bacterium
TATAATTTAAGAAAATTCAACTATAATATGAGAATTAAAAAAAATGTGAATAGTTTCACATTTTTAAATTCGGAACCGTAGCAGATGTGCTATAAGCACCTGTAAAGGCTCCATTAAAATTACATAAATTAAGGAAGTATATATGAGAAGTGATGAAGTAAAAAAGGGGCACTCAAGAGCCCCGCATAGATCATTATTTAGAGCTACGGGTCTAAAGGATGAAGATTTTGACAAACCGTTTATTGGTGTAGCTAACTCTTTTATAGAAGTTATCCCCGGACACTTTTTCTTAGATAAGGTAAGTGATATTATAAAAGAAGAGATCAGAAATGCCGGTTGTGTACCCTTTGAATTTAATACTATAGGTGTAGATGACGGTATTGCTATGGGGCATGACGGGATGTTATTCTCTCTACCTTCTAGAGAGATCATAGCAAACTCTATAGAAACAGTTATGAATGCACATAAGTTTGATGCTATGATAGCAATTCCAAACTGTGACAAGATCGTACCCGGTATGATCATGGGTGCTATTAGGGTAAACGTACCTACTGTATTTGTATCCGGAGGACCAATGGCTAAAGGGTATAAAAAAGATGGAACTCCAATTGATTTAGCAACTGCATTTGAAGCTGTTGGTAAATTTGAAGCCGGTGATATTACAGAAGATGAGTTACATGATATTGAGTGTAATGCCTGTCCTAGCGGTGGATCATGCTCTGGTATGTTTACTGCAAACTCAATGAATACGTTGATGGAAGCTATGGGTATAGCACTTCCAGGAAACGGAACTATCTTAGCTTTAACAAAAGAGAGAGAAGAGTTATATAGAAAAGCTGCAAGAAGAGTTTGTGAGTTAGCTAAAATGGAATGGGAAGAGAAACAAAAGTTCAATATGAAAAATATCCTAAATGAAAACGCAGTTAGAAATGCCTTTGCCGTTGATATGGCTATGGGTGGTTCTTCAAACACTGTACTTCATATGCTTGCTATTGCAAAAGAGACAGGTGCAGATTTTAATCTTGAAGATATAAATGCAATCTCTAAAAGAGTTTCACATATTGCTAAAATCTCTCCATCTTTAAGTACTGTTCATATGCAGGATATAGATAAAGCCGGTGGGGTAAATGCAGTTATGCACGAGATGGATAAAAGAGATGAGAACGGTGTACTTATAGATAATCTTACTATTATGGGTGACACTATTAAGCAAAGAATTGCAAATGCCCAGATTACAGATACAAATATTATCCACACTATAGATAATCCATATAGTGAAGTTGGTGGATTAGCAATTCTTTACGGTAACCTTGCAGAAGAGGGAGCGGTTATTAAAACTGCCGGTATTACAGGAGAGAGAGTATTTACGGGAACTGCTGTATGTTTTGACGGTCAACCTGAGGCTATTGAGGGTATAATAAGCGGTAAGGTTAAAGCCGGAGATGTTGTTGTTATCAGATATGAGGGTCCAAAGGGAGGACCTGGTATGCAAGAGATGCTTGCACCTACAAGTCTGATCATGGGTATGGGTCTTGGTGATAAGGTTGCACTTATTACTGACGGTAGATTCTCCGGTGCTACTAGAGGCGCATCTATCGGACACGTTTCTCCTGAAGCGGCTGAAGGTGGTATGATTGGATTACTAAAAGACGGTGATTCTATCCATATTGATGTAGATAATCATATTTTAGAAGTTGATTTATCTTTTGAAGAGATTGCACAAAGAAGAGATGAATTTGTACCAATCAAAAAAGAGATAAAATCATCTTGGCTAAAACAATACAGAGCATTAGTTACAAACGCTTCAAGTGGGGCGATACTTAGAACAGATATGTTTTAAGATCAATGTATCAGGTTAAAATCTCTTTTAACCTGATCTATTAATATGTCAAGTTTTCTTATAGTATCTTCATCTGCTATTCCCACTTTTAATTTATCAAGATTCTTTATCATTGGGAGAAACCTCTCAATAACTTTTTGAGGTATCTCTACCCCGCTGTTTACATTTGCCTTTAGATCTATAAACAGTAAAACAAGTTCTTGGGAA
>JAYEMD010000151.1:0-2029 GCA_034717895.1 Campylobacterota bacterium
GAAATAGCTCAAAATATTGAAGATACAAAAAATAATGAAGTTATAAATATGTTTTTAGCTCAACTTATCAGTAATTTAAGGGTTACGGTGCAAAATCAGTTAGATTTTAGCCCCGAAAGTTGAGTTATTAAGTTACAGCTCTCTATAAGCTCTTCATCATTTAACAATCCATATTCACTTTTCACAATTAAACCGCTGGCACTTGTAGATATGGTCGAAAGTGGCTGTCGATACTGATGAGCAATATTTTGCAGCAGATCAGACATGGATATAAGTTTTGATTGTTCTATAAGCTGTTTATCTTTTGCAGCTAAAACTTTTTCTTGCATATATTGCTGGGTAATATCCTGTACGGTACCATTTGTGATCAAGGGTTCACCGCTTTTATCGTCAAATATTGTTGAACATACCTCTTTTACATACTTTACGGTTCCCTCACTCAATAAAAGTTTATGAACAATAGTATATGGTTCTTTAGTTTCCAAAGATCTTTTATATATCTCTTTTACATTTTCAATATCTTTTGGATCAACACTGTTTATAAATAACTCATAGCTAGGTTCTATTTTATTTTTATCTTGCAGATAGATGTTGTACATCTCATCTGACCAGTAAAGTTTATTCTCTTTTATATTTATAGACCAAAAACCAAGTTTTGCAATCTTTTCAGCTTCATTAAAAAGCTTATTTTTATCCTCCAGCTCTTTTGTTCTTAATGATATTTTCTCCTCAAGAGTGTCATTTAATCTTTTTAGATCTTTTGTTCTTTCCTCCACTAACTCTTGTAAAATATTTTTTTCATTGATAAGAAAATATATCATCACTAATATAATAAAAAATATAAAAACCACCAGTATCTCAAGTAGAAGCAAAATTTCTAAAATCTCCCCCACTTCAATACTGTTCATATATGTTACGATCCATGCTGATACTTTTTTGTTTACGCTTTCTTCTATCGGATAGAACGACAATACCTGATATATTCCGTTATTATCAACATATAGATTAAACTTATCACCTTTTGCAATATTATTATTAATAAACTCTTCATAAGGTGCAAGTTTTTTAATATTTTGATCTATACATCTATGTGGTGAATGTTCTTTTGTAATTGTTATCAGATAATCTTTATGTTCTGCACTTTGCAGATAATTATCTTTAAAATCTAATCTATCCCATTGTTTTACATTAAATATATATTTGTTTACTAAAAAATGACTGTGTATACCGTCTATTTCTGTTAGATTATTTTGAAATAATTCACTTGGATAAGCCAGGTCTATAGCACCTATATATCTTTTGTTTTTGTCATATACAGGATAGATATTGCTAAAACCATGTGATGTTTTACCTTGCGAGAAGCCTCGCAAGATCTTTTTGTTTTTATTAACATATACAAAATCTTTTCTAACAAAAGAGAGATCATCTCCCCATTTTGAGGGCTTATGCATCCTTAAAAATGATCTGTTGTCGGCAAATATAAAATGAAACTGATACATTCCCCGTTTTTTCATAAGTTCATATCTTTTTTTTAAGAGATTATAAAGCTCTTCTCTTATATTTTCCAACTTATTAAGATCTTTTGTCATAGATGCCTTGGAGAAAAGCTCTAACACCTTTCCGCCCGACATATCAAGCAAAGCATCAAAAGTCGCATCAGCGGACTTTTGATTTTGATTGGTCAGTATTTTATAATGTTTTTCTAAATTTTCATTGTGCTTTTCTAATACGATCTCAATCTTACTTTTGGCATTTTTTTCAAGAATAACAATACTAAATAGGGATAAAACTATAAACAAACCCACAAATAAGAGAATAATACTTTTATTTTTCTTCATAACTAATCACCTTAACTTTTCTCTTAAAAGAATCTTTCCGGTCTCAACCGAGGGTTGATCATATGTATTGATCTGTACAAAACTTCCAACTACTGAAGTAAGCAGTTCGAAACTAAACATAAGCTTTCCAATATTAAACTCATCTTGTGACTGTACTGTTATTATATCTATAGGTATATCTTTAAGATCTT
>JAYEMD010000152.1:0-10065 GCA_034717895.1 Campylobacterota bacterium
AGTGTAAAATGACTTAAAGAAGCTCTTATAACTTCAGTAAATCCTTTTTGTTTATTTATCCAAACATCTTGTGAAGGAAATTTAATCTCATGGTTGAGTACTTTTACACTATTTGAGTCTAAAAGTATTTTATATTGAATACCATGCTTATAAACCGCAATCACTTTTATTGATCTTGCATCGTGGTCTTTTAGGTAGAAATACTGCCCATATTCACTTTGACACTCAATCATACTAATAAGATTATGACCTTCATCTACAATATGAAAAGTTATATCTTTTAAATCAACTACATTATCCCTTAAGAACTTATTCGTAAATTCCCAGTAAAAATAAAATTTCTTTTTATTGACCGGTAATAAAACAAGTTTTATCTTATTATAACGTTGCGGTATTGGATAGCTTTTTAAAGCACCGCTGTTACTGTCTTGTGTAATCGTATCTATTCCATGCTCGTTGCTTGAGAAACTATGTTCCTCTTTTAAGCTTTCTTTTATAAGTTTATTATCCATTTGTCTACCAAACCTTTTGATTTTATAGACCAATACTACTACACCTTCATTACATTGCAATTACAGCCAAATTAAAGAATGATCAACTCCGCAAACCACAAGAAACTAAAAAACCCTATTATATCAACCAAGGTTATAACAACAACAGAACTAGCAACTGCAGGATCTAGATTAAATTTTTTAAGTATCATAGGGATACTTGCACCCAAAACTCCCGCACTTAAAAAACTAACAAACATAGACAAACCTATAGCTGTAGAGATCAATATATTTCCAAACCAAACCTGTGTCACCCCAAAGCTTAATACTCCAAATAAAATACCGTTTAAAAAAGATATGTTTATCTCTTTTTTCAAGATCGGTTTAACATTACTTAAACTTATCTCTCCCAATGCCATCTGCCTTACCATAACGGTCATGGTCTGTACCGATGCGGTTCCGGCCATATTTGCAACAATCGGCATAAGAACTGCCAGTGCTACAATAGTTTCAAGGGTGTGTTCAAAGATACCGATTACCAAAGAAGCGATAACCGCATTGACCAGATTTACGGTAAGCCAGGTGGCTCTTGTCTTTGTTGTTTTTGAAAAGCTCTCTTGTATCTCCTCATTTTCATCTACTCTGTTAAGGTTGTATATCTGCTTTGTTGCACGCTCTTGCATGAAATCCAAAACATCATCATGGGTAATACGACCTATCAAATGCCCCATTCTGTCAACAACAGCTAAAGAGACAAGGTCATACTTCTCTATCATATTTACAACCTCATCAAGAGAATCGTGAGATACGATACTGTAATCATCGCTGTATTTACCAAGTATTTCATCAAACCTTGAGTCTTTAGCCTCTAATATAAGATCATCAATTGCAATAGATTTTATAAACCTTGACTTTTCATCTGTTATAAATATATTTTGAACACTCCCCATGCCGCTTTTTTTAAGTCGTGATAATTTTTCTATAGCATACTCTACTGTTCTTGTGGCACTTACTTTAAAAACTTCCGTTTGCATTAGTGAGCCGGCTTCTGTGTCATCATATGATATCAGCTTCTCTATATTTTTTTGTGTTTTGTCACTTAAAAGGAGGAACACCTCCTCCTCTTTTTCTTTATCAGTTTTGCCGATTGCTATAAAAAGATCTGTAGCTTCATCACTTTGAAGCTCCTCTAATATCAAAGACAACCCTTTTGGATCATACCTTAAGATAAGATCAACTTGAAAAGCTGTAGGAAGCTCCATAAAAGTTTGAGCCCTTAGGTTTAAAGGCAGAGTATTTAAATAATCAAAAAACTTGTTCTCATCTTTTTGTTTTACCGTCTCAAGATAATCGGCAAGATCAGCATCATCCACATCTTCTATATTTTTTGAACCGTTTTTGAGCTTTTGAAGATACAGATCGATAGCTTTTATATCCATATTAAGTACCTATTCTACCTTTTCAAGATTTTCAAACCCGGGAAGTATCTTACCCTCTAAAAGCTCCAAACTAGCTCCTCCACCCGTAGAGATAAAGCTGATGTTCTCTTTCTCCCCTGCTTTGTCCGCGGCATTTGCAGTATCTCCGCCTCCAACTATACTGTAAGCATAAGTATCAGCTATGGCATGAGCTATTCTAAATGTACCTTTGGAGAACCTGTCTATCTCAAAGATCCCCATAGGACCGTTCCATACAATGGTATTTGACAACCCTATAGCCTCCTCAAAAAGTTTTACAGATGCAGGTCCTATATCAACCGCACTAAACCCCTCAAGGATATCCTGCGCGGGAACTATTTTTGTATCTATAGGGTGTTCTATATTGTCAGTTATTACAACATCCACGGGAAGATATACATTTACTTTATTTTGTTTTGCATTTTGAAGTATCATTGAGGCTTCTGTTAGATAATCATCCTCAACAAGAGAGTTTTGCATATCATATCCCATTGATTTTAAAAAAGTGTTACTCATAGCTCCCCCTATTACTATCTTGTCAACTTTGGGAATAATATTGTTTAAAAGAGTGATCTTTGAACTTACCTTAGCACCGCCCACTACTAAACAGATAGGCTGTACAGGTTTATAAAGTGCTTTGGCAAAAGCATCTATCTCCCTTTTTAATAAAAACCCTGCAACTTTAGTATCAACAAACTTCGTAATACCCACAGTAGAACTGTGAGCTCTGTGAGACGTACCAAAGGCATCGTTTACAAAAACATCACACAAAGTTGCTAGCTCTTTTGCTAAAGATTCCTCATTTTTTGTTTCACCCTCAAAGAATCTAATATTTTCCAGTAAAAATATTTTTCCGTTTTCACCTTTAGTAAGAATATCTTTTTGTGCTTTATTTGTAAAATCTTCAACAAACTCAACCTCTCTATCTAAAAGTCTACTTACCCTTTTTACTATATGTTTTAAAGAAAAGTCAGGATTAACCTTCCCTTTTGGACGACCAAGATGTGTTACAAGAACAACAGATTTTGCCTTGTGATCTATACAATAGTTTATCGTATGCAGTGCCTCTTTTATTCTATTGTCATCCGTTATATTATGGTGTGAATCCATAGGAACATTAAAATCAACTCTTATTAAAACTCTTTTACCTTCAATCTCTACATCTTTAAGTGACTTTACACTTTGCATAAATTCTATATTTGATAACATTTTTACCTCTTCGTATTAAAATTATTTTAAAACGATACTATTAGTAATGAACATTTTGATTACATAGAATTGCAATGTGTCAAATTTTCAAGTTACTTAGATTTTTTTGGTATAGTTTTTAAATATAACCTAAAAGGTTCTAAAATGGAAAGTAATACAGAGGTTTTAAAAAAATAGTTGTTGATGATAAGATATTTATTATTCGTGGTGTTCAGGTGATGTTAGATAAAGATTTAGCAGAACTATATGGAGTAGAAACAAAACATATAAATCAAGCCGTTAGAAACAATATTGGTAAATTTCCTGAAGATTTTTATTTTGAATTGACTGATGAAGAGGAAAACTCTTTAAGGTCAAAAATTTTGACCTTAAAGAATAATCGAGGAAGACATCGTAAATATAATACAAAAGTATTTACAGAACAAGGTGTGTATATGTTGGCAACTATTTTAAAAAGTAAAATTGCTAGAGAGGTTAATATATCTATCATGCGTACATTTACAAAACTAAAAAATCAGTCTGTACCATATTTTGACATCATAAAAAGACTTGAAAAGTTAGAAACAAATGATAAAGAGACTAGAGAGTTACTTTCAAAGGTTGTTCAGGTTGTTACAAATATGCAAACTATTCAAGATGAGGCAAAAGATGGGACTAGGAAGATAGGGTTTATATAAGTATCTTTTTGTAACAAAACAGGTGATACACTTATAAATCTTGAATTTTATAAAAAATATGAGAACAATACTGTTAAGCTTGTTAAATTAAAACTGCATCAAAGCAAAAGACTTGAACTTAAAACGATATTTATAAAAGATTAGAACAGTAAACCAAAAACTGCTGTATTTTACGGGTGTTTGCCAATGCTTTGTAAAAACAATCTCTGGCTTGACCTCCAAAACGAACTCCGATGGTTTTATACGCAGAAGCGTTTCTGTAATAAAAGTTAAGTTTATTTTTAGAAAAGTTCTATTTTGGTGCCTGACCCTGAGATATTTGTTCCTGCCACGTTTTTATGCCGTATGCAAAACTGATAAATAAAAACATCAAAGTAAATAATATTTTTTTCATGAAAGATTCTTTTTAAAAAGTTTTTTTATCAATTCATTGTATCTATATAATATAAAAATTTAACTTATTAAATATATTATTTATATGTTATTTTTAATACTTTATGATAGAATAGTGTATACTGAAAAGGAATTTAGTAATGAAACAAGAGCAATTAGATATAGATAGAATTAAAAAAAAGTTAATTATTGTTTTTTCTTTTAGCATTGTTTTTTTATTTATACTGCTTATAATCTCTACTTATTTTATTCAAAGAGATAGACTTCATATTTTAGATAAAAATTTTCAAAATTCTATTAATAAAGCTATAGATCATACCTTTGAACATTTAGATAGTGGATATTTAAATCTTTTAAAAAGAATGCTCATAACTACAGAATTACCCAAACAACTTTATACAAAAGAGCGAGAGACTATGTATAATGAGTTAAAACAAAAACTTGATCTTTTAAAGAAAGAAAACAGTGATATTGTTACTTTACATGTTCATAATAAAGATGGTACATCTTTTTTAAGGGCACATGCAAAAAATGATTTTGGTGATACCGTAAGTACTTTTAGACCAATGTTACAAGATATACATACAAACCATAAAGTAACAATGGGTTATGAAAGAGGAATAGATGCAAATTTATTTAGAATTTTAGTACCTATATTTTATAAAAATGAATATATAGGAGCAATAGAATTAGGAATTGCACCAGAATTTATAATAAAAAAAGTAAATGAAATAACAGGTATATCCGGTTTACTTTTTGTTAAAGAAGATAAATATGATAAACATAAATCAAAAAGTGATATATTAATACAAGATTTTAGACTTCTTTACGGTGATAGTAATACAAAAAATATTTTACTAAATAACAATTTAGATCTGTTTAAAAATGGTGAAACAATAAACTTTGAAAATAAAACATATATGATCTACATAAATAATTTAACGGACAATAGAGATAATATCAAAGCTAAATTAGTATTCTTTCATGATATTACATTTATGGAAAATGCCAGAGTTAGTATGTTGTCAATGTTTATAGTATCAACACTTTTAATTTTGGCAGGTATCATAGTTCTAATAAATAGATATATTAACCTATTTCAAAAACGTTTAACTACTATATTTAACAAATATACTATAGATATAGAGTTTAAAAACAACTATTTAAGTACAGTTTTAGATTCCTCTGAAAATATTATTTTAACTACTTACGATAATAAAATAAATACAGCAAATAAAAAATTTTTAGATTTTTTCAAGATCTCTACTTTAGATCAATTTTTAGATAAACACGACTGTATCTGTGAACTTTTTGAAAAGGATATAAACTATTTACAAAAAAATACAGATGGTACATCATGGATTGAATATATCTCTAAAAACAATACTGAAATTCATAAAGCTAAAATAATAAATGAAAATAAAGAATATATATTTTCTGTCAAGGGGCATAAGTTAGATATTGACTACAAGAAGAGATTTGTTGCAACATTTACAGATATAACACAGATTGAGCAGCAAAATATAATATTGCAGAAATTAAATTTTATAATTGATAATGCTACTATTTCCATAGCTATAATCAATACTGAATTAGAAGTAGAGTACATAAATCAATATTTTACATTTTTGACAGGTTTTAAAAAAGATGAAGTTTTGGGAAAAAATATAAAAATGCTTGAAAGAAGTGAAAATACCAGTTTAAACTATTTAAATATTTGGGAAAGAGTTTCAAAGAAAAAAACATGGCATGGTATCTTATCAAATAAAAAGAAAAGTGGTGAAGAGTATAAAGAAAGTGTAATGATAATCCCTATTTTAAATGATGAAAAAATACTGACAAATTATCTTTTTTTATCAAATGATATTACTAAAGAGTTAAAATTAAAAGATGAATTAAAAGATAATGAAGAACTTATGATATCTCAATCCAGAAGTGCAGCAATGGGAGAGATGATAAGTATGATCGCCCACCAATGGAAACAACCTTTATCCATACTTTCAATGATAGCGAATAATAT
Organism: Campylobacterota bacterium; assembly: GCA_034717895.1. Classification (GTDB taxonomy): domain Bacteria; phylum Campylobacterota; class Campylobacteria; order Campylobacterales; family Arcobacteraceae; genus JAIOSF01. The sequence continues at coordinate 6,248 of JAYEMD010000152.1, forward strand.
GAAAGCAGATTATGACCTTGATGATTTTAAAATAGAAAATATTAACAACTATTATAATGAGATAAGTGAACAAATTCAACATTTAGCTAAGACAATTGATGACTTTAAAGATTTCTTTAAACCAAATAAAGAAAAAGTTTTAGTTGATATAAGTAGTATTATTTATGATTCTTTAAAAATAATCGGGAAATCTTTAGAAAATAATAATATTGAAATAGTTTTGGATTTAAATGAAACAAGAAAATTAGAAACATACCCTAATGAGTTTATCCATGTAATGATCAATATTATAAAAAATGCAAAAGACGTTTTAATGCAAAGGGAAATTAAAGATAAAGAAATACATATTTCAACAAAAAGCAATAACAATTTTATTATAGAGATTGAAGATAATGCAGGGGGGATACCAGATGATATTATTGATAAAATATTTGATCCTTACTTCACTACAAAAGATGAATTAAATGGTACGGGAATAGGATTATATATGACTAAAACAATAATAGAAAATCACTTTAAAGGTAAAATTAAAGTCGAAAATACAAAGCTGGGTGCTAAATTTACTATAATTTTGCCGATAATATAAAATATGAGGTTATTAAGATGAAAGATATACAAACATTAAGAGAAAAGACACACGATAAAAAAGTTCTTTTTGTTGATGATGAAGAAAAAATAAGAGAGATGACAGGAAATTTATTAAATAAATTTTTTGACAATGTTATAATTTGTAAAGATGGGATTGAAGGACTTGAAGCTTTTAAAATTAATAACGATTTTGATATAGTAATAGCAGATATACAGATGCCTAGAATGGATGGTGTAACTATGGTAAAAAAGATTCAAGATATTAAGGCTGATATATATGTTATATTTATTACAGCATCAAGAGGTGATATACAAACAGATAAATCTCAGTATGATATGTATATTACAAAACCTATAAGTTATGAAGATATAAAAGAAATAATAAATAATGTAAGTGAATTATGATATGAATAAAATACAAGAACTAAGTTTATTAAGTAAAAATTACACAATTTTATATGTTGAAGATTCTATAAGCTTGTTAAAGCAGATGAATCTATATTTTGAAAAACTTTTTAAAAATGTATATATATCACAAAACGGTCAAGAGGGCTTAGAAAAATATAAGCAACATATACCTGATATTGTATTAACTGATTTAAATATGCCTAAAATGAATGGTTTTGATATGATTAAAACTTTAAAAGAGATAAACCCTAATGTTAAAATAATAATTATCTCTGCTTACATTGATACAGGTACGTTACTTGAAGCTATGCATTTAGGTGTATCTGATTTTATTCCAAAACCCATAGATCGTGAATTATTATCTGATGCTCTTTTAAAAATATTAATAGAGATAAACCAAGCAGATAAAACATTAGATAAAGATGTAATAGATAAAGAAAAAAGTCTTATTAAAAAACTAACAATTTTGGGTGGGAGTAATACTTCAATTGAATTAATCAATCACTACAAAGGAGTACCCTTGATCCACAATGGAACAATAGTTTCAAAAAGTGATTCAAATATAATTATACATGCACCCTACATTCAAACCTTAGCAATGGCATATGAAAAATATACAGTTATAAGTAGCGAGTACCTAGATCACTCAATTGAAGCAAATATTCACTATATTGATACTAAAACAAGAGAAATAATCTTAGATAATTTAAAAGAGTCAACAGACAATGCAAAATCTAGAAAACAAGTTAGAATAAAACCTGATAGATATTTTAAAGCAATTATACATAAAGGTAACAAAAGAGTTGATGCAGAAATATTAGACCTTTCAAGTAGTTCTATATCGGTATTATTAGATAAAAATATAATGAGCTTGGATACAAAAGAAGATATCGATTTGAATTTAGGATTTAATATACATCATAAGGGTGGTAGTGTTATATTTGTAGATAGTACAAGAATATCTACAAAAGCTGTAGTATTTAAAATTATTGAACATCTTGGAAAAATTGAACTAATATTACTATATGAACTAAATAAATCAAAAGAGGAACTTCTTGTTAAGTATATTGTAGAAAGAGAATTAGAATTAATTAAAGAGTTTAAGAAATTAAAACTAGAAGATCTATTATGACAAACGAGATGCAACAGTTAAAATATATCGCTACAGGTTTAAGTGTTTTATATGTTGAAGATTATACTCCTTTAAGAAATAATTTAAAAACATACTTAGAAAAGTTTTTCTCTAATGTAGATACAGCTGCTGATGGGAGAGAAGGACTTGATAAATATAAAAAAGGGAAATACGATATTGTAATATCTGATATAAAAATGCCTAAATTGGACGGTTTGGAAATGGCAAATGAGATAAAGAAGATAAACCCAAATCAAAATATTCTAATTGTTTCTGCTTATACGGATATATCAAATTTTACTTTTTCAATAAAAATAGGTATTGATGGTTATATCGTAAAACCTATAGATTATAAACAGTTAAACCAAGCGCTATTTAAAGTAGTTTATAAAATAAAACAAGTTAATGAAAATGAGAATTATAAAACAAGACTTGAAGAGCTTGTTGAGGAGAAAACTAAAGAAACGATTAAACTTCAAGAAGAACGGGTAAAAGATTACCAAAACCTTGTATATTCTTTAGTGACTATGATAGAAAATAGAGATACTTACACAGGGGGACACTCACAAAGGGTTGCAGAATATTCAATACTAATTGCAAAAGAACTTAATTTTGATGAAAAAAGGTGTGAAAATATATATCAAGCTGCAGTACTTCACGATATAGGAAAGATTGCTATTCCGGATACTATTTTACTGAAGCCTGGAAACCTTACCGAGTTTGAATATAGCTTAATAAAACAACATGTAAAATTAGGTATCAAAATGCTCAAAGGGATTACAATGTGTAAAGATATACTTCCTATTATTGAATCACATCATGAAAGGTTTGACGGAAGTGGGTATCCAAATGGCTTAAAAGGAAATGAGATCCCTATAGAAGCACAAATACTATCTGTAGCAGATACTTTTGATGCCATGACAACAAGCAGAATTTACAAACACAAAGTAACAAAAAACAAAGCATTAGATGAGATAGATAAATTATCAAATATCCATTATTCAAGTCATATTGTAGAAGCAGCAAAAAAAGTATTGAAAAATGTAAATATACAAACAAATATTGATCAGTTTCCTACTGATAAATTTGAAGAGGAAAGGTTCTCTTATTTTTATAAAGATCAACTTACCGGTAGTTATAATATAAATTATTTAGATATAGTTCTTAAACATAATCATAAGCATATTGAATATTACAATTTGTATCTTGTTAAAATACATAAACTTGATAAATATAGCTGGGAAAAGGGAAATGAATATTTAAGTTTTATTGCTAAAAAGCTAATGTCAAGTTTTAATAACAGTTTAATATTTAGAATAAACGGAAATCATTTTATAATTTTAACACAAAATGATAAAATTAATAAAAATGATCTCGATTTTATAAATTGTGAAGATATTACTTTTGATATTCATTATTTTGATATTTTTAAAAATAATATTTACTCTTTAAATCAATATATCAAATTGGAAAAAAAGATATAATAGTACTTTTATCAAAAAGTATTATGCAATTAAAAAGTTTTGCCTCACTTAAAAAAGCAAGGCTATAAAAAACTAGAATTTATACATATTCTCATAATACTTATGAGCCATAGATCCGGAATCAAATTCATTAAGAACATCGTTCATTGAATTTTTCATCAATTGAGTCCATTTTTTAGTATCATTGTAATAAGTGGGTATGATCT
>JAYEMD010000153.1:0-10050 GCA_034717895.1 Campylobacterota bacterium
TGTTTCATACCAACAAGTGAGGCAACCCCTCCAACTGCAGCTACAGCTCCAAATGACATACCAAGAAAATCTCGTCTAGATGTTTCATTAGACATATTTCTTCCTTATGTTTAGATTTAAAATCGTCTCATTATATTGTTATTTAACTTAAAATGATTTGACTTATATCAAAAATTAAGTCAAATTAAAGAATAAGAGGTGCTTATTGGTAACAATATGATTATAATTTATTAATTTTATTATTAGATTTATTGATTTTCTTTTATAGATTTCTGCTTGATTAACTATAAAGTAAAGATTTGATAAAATCACAATAAAATTATAATAAGGAATTAAAATGAATTTTGTTTCAATTATCATGGGTAGTAAATCTGATTATGAGATTATGAAAAACTGTGCAGATACTTTAGAAAAGTTTAATGTAAAGTATGAGCTTATAATATCTTCCGCTCACAGATCACCGAAAAGAACAAAAGATTATATTAAAACTGCTGAAGAAAAAGGTTCAAAAGCATTTATTTGTGCTGCGGGTATGGCTGCACACTTAGCAGGTGCAGTTTCTGCGGCAACTACAAAGCCTGTTATCGGTGTACCTATGAAGGGTGGTGCAATGGACGGTATGGATGCTATGCTTTCAACTGTACAGATGCCTTCAGGTATGCCTGTTGCAACAGTTGCACTTGGAAAAGCGGGAGCTGTTAATGCTGCATATCTTGCTATGCAGATTTTGGCAGTTTCAGATGCCGAACTTGCGGTTAAACTTCAAGAAGACAGAATCGTTAAAGAGAAAACTGTAGTAAATGACTCTAAAGAGATAGAGGTTTTATTATAAAACAAGTTATAGTTTTCACCGCACCGAAATGTACTTGGTGCGGTAATGCAAAAAAATATCTAAAAGATAAAAAGATAAAATTTCAAGTAGTGGACGTATCTACAAATAAAAAAGCTATGAGAGATTGTCAAAATCAAGGATGCCGAGGTGTGCCTGTTTTCTTAATCGGGCAGACTTGGGTATGTGGTTTTGATAAACAAAAAATAAAAAAGCTATTATCTATAAAATAAAGGTTATTTAGATGAACTTACATATAAAAAATATTGGAATGATAAAAGATGCAACTATTAAATTAGATGGCTTAACTGTTATTGCTGGTGAGAATAATATGGGTAAAAGTACATTTGGTAAATTAATATTTACTATAATTAAATCTATTAGTAGATATAAGGAAGACTTAGAGGAAAATAAAGAAAAAAATATTAAAAATATACTGGATAAGTTATATTTTACTTTACGTAGGAAGGTTGATTTTAGTAATAATATTGAAATTAAAGAGATCTTTTATCCTCCAAGGTTTTTTAAGGAAATAGAATCTCAAAATCTTAAAGCAGTTGATAGAAGGATTGAGTATATTGAGTCATTACAGAGTAATTTGTTTGAATCAGAAGGTACATTAAATGATGATATAAAAATCTTTTTAAAAAAAGAATTAAATCAAATTAAATCAGAAATTAAAAGTAAAGATAATACTTCTCTTATGAGAATTAATGCTTTTAAAAAGGCATTGATATCTGAGTTTAATAATGAAATTTCATCAAAAAGTTCATCCCAATTATCTAAAATAGATGCAACTGATTTTAGTAATGCAATTTTGAATATTACTATAAAAGAAAATGAAATTAAGAAATTTGATTTAATGGATAAATTATATTTTCAAGATGCCACTTTTATTGAATCACCAATTGTCTTACAACTAAATGAATCTATTGGTATGTCAAAAACTTTTCTTGAATTAGAAAATCAAAGTAAAAGAATTCATCGATTAAATTTTGCAAATGTACCTTTACATATAAAAGATTTACATAGTAAATTACAGGATTCAGTCTTTGGTGATCTTTTTATATCTAATATCTTATTTGATGAAGTAAATGCTGATTTAAAGGATATTATTTCTGGTGAAGTTTCTTATAGTGAAGAAGAAAAAGAATTTATTTATCAAGATAAAAATGGGAATACACATAAAAGTATAAATATTGCCTCTGGTATTAAATCTTTTGGAATAATTCAGATGTTAATTAAAGGTGGATTTATTAATGAATCATCACTACTTATTTTAGATGAACCAGAAGTGCATTTACATCCAAAGTGGCAAATAGAATATGCAAAAATTATTACACTTTTAGTTAAAAATAATATTAACGTATTAATTACAAGCCATAGTCCATATATGATTCAAGGATTAATAAAATTTGTAAAAGAAAATAATATTAATGAAATTTCTAATTTTTATTTAATGGAAGAAGAAAAAGGATTTGCAAAATGTACAGAAGTTAATAATAATTTAGAATTAATCTTTGAACTTTTAGCAGAGCCATTAAATAGAGTATATGAATAATGCTTAATAAATTAAAAAACTTTGCAGATAATAAATACTTTTTTGAGGAACCTTTAAGTAATGTAAGTGATGGCTGTTGTGAAGGTGAAAATAAATTGATTGATTATGATAAAGTTAAAGAAATTATTATTGAAGAAGCAAATCAACAAACTAGATCTTCTTGTGATGGACTTAAAATAGATACTGAAATTAATTTTTTTGAATTTAAGTCTTTGAAAAAAACTTTAGAACACAATAATGAATTGAAACTGATAGGAAGACTTAATAACAGTTTAATTAATAAAATTAAAGATAGTTTATGGCTATTTGACTATATTGTTAATCATAGTGAACATAAAATAAAAAAGAGTGAAAAACTGGAATATTATGATTTAGTAAAAAACTACTATATAGTAACTGACGTTGATATAGAAAAAAACACAAAAGATAGCTTAACAATAAAGTTAAATGCATTAGCAACAATATCGCAAAGTTTAAATCGTAGTAATGAATTAGTTATAGAAATAAAAAATATTTTAGAAACATTAGAATATTCGGAAATTACAAAACCAAAATTAATTAGTTGTAAAGAATTAAAAACATTAATATAAGGAATAAAATGATCACATTTTCACAATTACTTTTAAAACTTCAAGAGTTCTGGGCAGATCAAGGGTGTAATATACTACAGCCTTACGATATACCTTCAGGTGCAGGTACTTTTCACCCTGCTACACTTTTAAGATCTCTTGACTCTAAACCTTGGAGTGTAGCTTATGTTGCACCAAGTAGACGTCCAACTGACGGAAGATACGGGGAAAACCCAAATAGGCTTGGAAGTTATTATCAGTTTCAGGCACTAATCAAGCCATCTCCTGAAAATATTCAGGATCTTTATCTAAAATCTTTAGAGCACCTTGGACTTGATCTTTCTAAACATGATATTAGATTTGTTGAGGATAACTGGGAGTCTCCCACACTTGGTGCCTGGGGGCTTGGCTGGGAAGTATGGCTTGACGGTATGGAGGTTACTCAATTTACTTATTTTCAGCAAGTTGGTGGTCATGCTTGTGACCCCGTTGCCGTTGAGATAACTTACGGAACTGAGCGACTTGCTATGTATCTTCAAGGTGTTGATAATATCTTTGATATTGTTTGGAATGAAAACCAATACGGTAAAACAACATATAAAGATATACATCTTCAAAGCGAGATAGAGTTTAGTAAATATAATTTTGAAATTGCTAATACGGATATGCTTTTTAAACATTTTGACGATGCGGCAAATGAGTGTAAAAAATGTCTTGAAGCAGGACTTCCTTTACCTGCGTATGATCAGTGTATGATGGCATCACATGCTTTTAATACGTTAGATGCAAGAAAAGCTATAAGTGTAACAAGCAGACAAAACTATATACTAAAAGTAAGAGAGTTGTCTCTTGGGTGTGCAACACTATATAAAGAGCAGGAACCTCAAAGATTAGAAAGACTTGGACAGTAGACTATGAAGATAAAGTCTATATATGAGTTTTTGGATTCTATATCCCCTTTTGAACTTCAAGAAAAGTGGGATAACAGCGGACTTATTGTAGGAAGTATGGAAGATAAGGTAAAAAGGGTTTATATATCTTTGGATCTTGATCTTGAGATGGTAGAAAATATAAAACCAAACTCATTGATAATAACTCATCACCCTTTGATCTTCAGCCCCTTAAAAAGAGTAAATGATACAAGTTACAGTGAGAAGATACTAAAAAAACTTATTAAAAAAGATATAGCACTCATATCAATGCACACAAATATAGATAAATCACATCTAAACAGCTATGTAGGTTGTGAGATACTGGGACTTGACTTTAAGCAGGAGGATGATTTTGTGTTGACTGCAAAGATTGATATAAAATTTGAAAGTTTTGTGAAATATATAAAACAAAAACTTGGACTTGATATAGTAAAAGTGGTAGAGAGTAAAAAGGATATAAAAAGTGTAGCTTTGACTACGGGGGCAGGGATGAGCCTGCTTCCCAATATAAAAGCAGATTGCTTTTTAACGGGTGATATAAAATATCACGAAGCTATGGAAGCAAAAGCCAGAGGGATATCACTTATAGATATGGGACATTATGAGAGTGAACACCATTTTTCACGCCTTTTATACAGCTTAATTGAAAAATATTTGAAATTAAATAAAATAAAAGGTATAATAGTAGCTTCACAAAATCCATTTGAATATAAATAGAAGGAAATGAATTGAATAAGCATTTAGAACAATTAGTAGAATTATCAACATATGATAAAGATATTGTAAATTTTGATCCAAAGATTCAAAATGAAAATGACAAGCTTAATGCTTTTACACAAACAGTAGAAGAGCTTGCAAAACAAAGAGATGAATTATATACATCTATAGATGATATTAAAAATAAAAGAATTAAAAATGATATCCATCTAAAAGAGCTGTCTGATAAATTAGAAGAGATAGCAGGTAAGCATAAAGTTGCTAAAACGGAAAAAGAGGTAAAAGCTCTACAACTAGAAGAAGAGATCGCTAAAGAGCAAGTTAACTTTGCAAATGAAGAGATCACTAGATTAGATAAGCTAGTAGAATCTAAAACTGAAGAGTTAGAAAAGATCGTTGCAGAAGTTACTGAAGAGGAAGAGTCTGTAAAAGAGATAAAAGAAGCTGTAGATAAAAATATAGCTGAGCTTGAATCAGCTAGAAATGACATCTATGAAAAAAAATCTGTACTTGTTTCAGGGATTGATTCTAAAGTATTGGCTTTTTATGAGAAGATTAAAAGATGGGCAAACGAAACTGCAGTAGTTCCCGTAAAGAAACAAGCTTGTTACGGATGTCATATGAAATTAAGTGACAGATTCTACTCTGAGTTTATTTTATCGGATGAGATCATGACATGTCCACATTGTGGAAGAATTATCTACAAACCGGAAGAAGAACAAGAATAGAAACAGCTTTTTTGCTATTCTCTGCGTTAAAGTGTTTTTATAAAGATAGTTATTTAACAAGTAACTAGATGATTAAAAAACACTTTACCTTGATAATAACAAAGATACCAATTTCTGTTCATGATCTTGGTTTTTTGTAAATTGAGGAAATTATGTTTAAATATATCTACTATTTTTTAGCACTATTACTTTATATCTTAGCAATACCATATTTACTTTTCAAATCACGATTATCAAAATATAAAGATGCTATACCTGCAAAATTCTTTTTAAAGAATAACCCACCTTTTGAAAATGAAGGTATATGGTTCCACAGCTGCTCTATGGGTGAGACAAATGCTTTAAAGCCAATATTTGAAAAGCTTGACAATGGTGATATAAATCTAAGCGTCATAACAAACACAGGTTTTGAACAGGGCTCTAAAATGGTAAAAAATGTAAGATACCTCCCTTTTGAGATCTTTATGCCGTTTTGGGTTACTAAGCAAAAGATATTATTTGTTATGGAAGCCGAGCTTTGGTATATGATGTTCTTAAGTGCAAAACTAAAAGGTACAAGAACAGTACTTATAAATGCAAGAATAAACGACAAGTCATATGCCACATATAAAAAATACAGTTTTTTTTACAATCAAATCTTTAAAAATATAGATAAAGTATTTGCACAAAGTGAAACAGACGCCAAAAGACTAAAAGAGTTAGGTGGAAAAGATATAGAGGTTATTGGAAATATTAAGCTGGCAACTTTGCCTAAAGTGACAAAAAATTTTCAGAAGCCGGAGTGTATGGTGGTAACAGCAGGAAGTACACATGACACTGAAGAGGAACTTATATTAAAACACTGGAGCAAAGATAAGGGTAAACTTATAATAGTACCTAGGCACCCAGAGAGATTTGATACTGTTTATGCATTAATAGAGTATTATTTTCAAAACAGTGAACTTTCCTATCACAGGTATAGCCACAAAGAAGATTTTGAGAGTGATATAGTGCTTATGGATAAAATGGGTGAGCTTGTAAATATATATGCCATAAGTGACCTTGTGATACTTGGCGGAAGTTTTATTCAAACAGCAGGGGGGCACAACCCGATTGAGCCTGCATATTTTGGGTGTAAACTTATAAGCGGTAAAACTATTTTCAATCAAAAGTCACTTTTTGAGTGTGTGGAGGGTTACTACTTAATAGAAGAAGATGAGATAGAAGAGTATCTGAATAATATAGAAAATTTAAGAGACACATCACTTGCACAAGCAGGTAGTGTAGAGCCTATCATAAAGGAGATAGAAAAATATGGAAAAAGCGTATAAATTATTAGCAATTCAAGAGGGTATCTCAAACGCAAAAGCTAAAAACCTTATAGATAAAGGTGTAGTTACCGTAAACGGTAAAAAATTAGTGGTTGCAAGAGGTATGCTAAAAGAGGATAGTATATTTAAAGTAAAAGAGATAGCCCAAGCTAGGGTGATCTTTGAAGATGATGATATCTTGGTTGTTGACAAACCGGCATTTTTGAATGCGTCAGAGGTAGAAGAGAGATTCCCGCAAGCAGTACTTTTAAACAGGCTTGATAAAGAGACAAGCGGCGTTATGATGCTTGCAAAAAATGAAGAGTTTAGAAAAAAAGCTATTAGAGAATTTAAAAACCATAGAGTATACAAAGAGTATGTGGCAATAGTTGACGGTAAAGTTGTAGAGGAGATGGTTATAGACGCGCCTATCTCAACAATAAAAGGTAAAACAGCAAGAAGCCGTGTAGATGAAAAGTATGGGAAAAGTGCAAAAACTACAGTTTATCCGTATATGTTAGAGGGTAAAAAAAGTAAAGTAAAGATTGTTATTGAAGATGGGAGAACTCACCAAATAAGAGTACACCTTCAATATGCCGGGTATCCAATCATAGGTGACCTTCAATACGGAAAACCGTCAAACCAGGTACAAAGAGTGATGCTTCACAGTAAATGTACTAGAATCTTTGGTTATGAGTTTGTAGCAAGAGAACCAAAAGAGTTTTATCATTTTGGATTTGATGAAAACTAATAAATCAAAGATAGATTTGATATAATTAATAAAATAAAAAGGAAATAAAATGGCAACAGCAAGTGCAAGACATATATTAGTAACGGATGAAGTGATGTGTAACGATCTAAAGCAAAAGATTCAAAGTGGAGAAACTACTTTTGAAGATGCGGCAAAAGAGTATTCTCAATGTCCTTCAGGGCAAGAGGGTGGAGACCTTGGAAGTTTCCCTAGAGGTATGATGGTACCGGAGTTTGACAAAGTTGTATTTAATGATGAGATTGGTGAAGTTCACGGTCCTGTTCAAACACAGTTTGGGTGGCATCTTTTAGAGATCACTGATAGACAAGACTAATTTAAAAGGGGACTTTATGTTAAAACAGAGTTATCTTTTAGTATCTGTTCTAGTTGGAACAGTGATACTAGGTGGATGTAGTGAAAAGGGAGAGGAGTCTTCTGAACATGAAGTAAAAAGCCAGCCTTATGTAAAAGCTGAGACTGTTAAAAAAGCACAAGAAGCTATTAAAGAAGCAGTGGCATCGAATAAGACAGGGTCTGCTCTTTATGCAACTTGTGCCGGTTGTCACGGTATAAGCGGTGAGAGAAAAGCACTTGGAAAATCGCAAGTTATAAAAGGGTGGGATTCAACAAAAGTATATAATGCTTTAGCTGGGTACAAAAACGGTACATACGGCGGTACTATGAAAGGTGTGATGAAATCACAAGTTTCTGCTTTGAGTGACCAAGATTTGAAAAATTTGTCAAAATTTATATCTAAACTGTAAAGATATAAGCTACTGAATAATGTGTGAAGCTGCACTTACAACTGCGGTTTCACTTCTTAAAATAATAGGGGAATCGATCCCGACTATTTTTTCTTGATCAAATCTATTAATCTCTTGATCTGAAAAACCACCTTCACAGCCTATAATAATAGTATCTATATCTGATTCTTTCTCTTTTATATTTGTTTTTGAGAAGTTGAACATATAGCTTTGTGGGTTTTGTTCCAAAAACAGCTCAAATGAATCACAACTATCTATATCTATAATATCGCTTCGTCCACATTGAGATGATGAGTTTATAAGAAGTGTTTGAAGCTTTTCAAAGTTTAGTTTGTACTTTTTTTGTGAGTATTGGCAGTAGATAAACGTGATCTTTGATACACCTATCTCATTTAAGCTTGCTATATATCTCTCTACCGTTTTTGGGTCTATAACACACCAGCCAATATGAAGATATTTTTTAGGCTCAATTATCTTCTCTTCGTAATCCAAAAGAGTTAGTGTTGTTTTTCTTCTGTCAATATTTTGTACTTTGTATCTGTAGATATTTTTATCGTTTAGATTTCTAAAATATAGATCATCTTCCGTACCGTGTCGTCTTACTTTAAAAAGATATTTGTGAAGTTCTGCTTCAATGGTAAGAGTGTTGTTACCTGCATCTTCATGGTAAGTGAATTGCATCTTAGAATATCTTTGACACTACGTATGTAAAAACTAAAGCGGATATCTCTATAGTATATATCTTTTTTGCAAATTTTTTAAACTCTTCTTGTTTTTGGGTTTCGGCTAGTTTGATAACTCTTTGTTTTTTGTATCTTTTTATCTCTAAAACCATTATTAAAATTGTAGTGATAAGCATAAGTATTACAGTTGGGCTAAGGTCGTGTGAAAAAGCTGCAACTATACCACCTGTGTACGCAACAATCGCATTTGTCATATGATACAGCGGGGTCATGATTTTAAGTCTTTTTACAAGTGTTTTGAAATCATTTATAGTTAGTACATTGTAAAAATTGAATGCCATTATTAAAAATAAAACAACTATCGCATAAACATGCGTAGTAACTGAAGTGGAGACAAATTCCATATAATATTCCTCTATATTTTTTATTTATTACCTAGTAAGTTCGTTTTGGCTATTATATCTAATAATTATTTAAGAGGGATAAATATGGCTGTAGGGGTAAAAGAGGCACTAAGACTAATTGATCTGCATATTCAAAAATGCGGCTACGAAATAGTACCCATTGAGATCTCTATTGGATCTATATCGGCACAAGAGATATTTGCAGAACATTTTATGCCTCGTTTTAACAACTCGGCTATGGACGGTTACGGTGTAAAATATAATGATGCAGGAAAAATAGTAAAAGTTATAGATACTATTCTTGCAGGCAGTAAGAAAACCACCAAGGTCAAAGAGGGTAAAGTTATTAAGATAATGACAGGTGCCAGAGTACCAAAGAGTGTAGATGCTGTAGTACCTCAAGAGTTGATAAAGATAATAGATAAAAAAAAGATACAGCTTCCAAGTAATATAGTGCCGTTTTCCCATATTAGATATGTGGGGGAAGATATAAAGAACGGTGAGCTTTTAATATGTGACGGTGATGAGATAAATGCCTCAAAGATAACACTTTTGGCTTCTCAGGGTGTCACTCATATAAAAATATATAAAAAACCGAAAGTAACAGTTTTTGCAAGTGGCGAGGAGCTGAAACTTCATTATAAAGATGTAAAAAAATATCAAATATACAACTCAAATACCCCAACACTTATTGCCCGTGCAAAAGAGCTAGGGTGTGATGTGACCTTTATAGGGATGGCACACGATAGTGTTGATAGTTTAAAAGAGCTTATAAGAAACTCTTTAGACTCTGATCTTATTATTACAAGCGGCGGGGTAAGTG
>JAYEMD010000154.1:0-33421 GCA_034717895.1 Campylobacterota bacterium
TTAATTAAATTCAAACTCTGATTTGAATATGTTGTTTTAGCGATTCTATTATCACTTTTTTTAGTAGAGCTAATTCTTATACTATTTCTTTGTGAAGAGTTATTTATATAATGGTTACTTGTAATATCATTTGAACATATTCCTCTTAGGCATGATCTATCAGGGCAATTAACCGTAGAACACCCATCAGTTACAATTTTAATCTTTCTAGGCTCCTTGCAGTTTTCTAAGATACTGCAATCATCAGAAGAGTAATAAGATCTAGCTGAAGCTACGATTCTGCCGTTGTCATTATCAACTATCCTTGCATTTATCAACATTGTTTTTTCAAAATTAGTATAAGTACCCACTAATATATATCTGTTAGGTACGCTGTTTCTTAACATATTTACGTCTCTTGTAATAAAATACTCGCCGTTGGCATTTACAGATAAAGTATTTTGCCCTCTAAATTCACTAACATTAAACCCTCTTATAAACAGTTCATCAAACATACTTTCACTTAGAGTTCTACCAAAATGGGTAGTTTTATTTAGCTGATGAAGGTCCACAAATGAAGTTATAGCAATATCGGAAAAATCTGAAGTATTGATTCTGCTGCTTAATAAAAGTTTATTCGCTAACTCTAATATTGTTTTATTAAGTTTTGTATGTTCTGAGTATTTATACTGATCATTATCTTGAAATTGTTTCTGGTATTTAACATAATCCTTATTAACAGGATAGATCTCTCCGTAATTATTTGCATAAATATTGCTAGTAAAAATTGTAAACATAGTTACAAACACAAGTAATCTTTTTAATAAGCTGGACATTTTTAAACCTTTCACGTAATATATGATGAAATTGTAATTTAACTTTTCTTAATTTTAGATTAAATAATTATTTAAGTTGTGATTAATTATTAAAATGATAAAGTTTTGTTAAATCTAATTTTAAGAAAAGGAACTATAGTGAAAAAGATTTTTTTTATGATTGCATTGCTGATTATACCATTGTTATTTAGCGGCTGTGGTATGAAAAACAGGGCTTATGAGACGTATATTTTAGACGTAGATTGGGCTAATGAACCTGATGTTAAAGAGACAATCAATCAGTCAATAATTGATTTGGCTGATCAACTTTTACTAACTAGTAAGATTGATAAAAAAAGTAAAGTTACTATAACTTCATTTGTTGATCTTCATCAGTTAAACAAAACTACACATTTTGGTAGAAAAGTTTCTGAAAGCTTCTTTAGTGAACTTCATAAGCGCGGGTTATCACTTGTGGATGCTAGAGGTACAAAAAGTATAAGAGTGAATGCGGACGGTGAATTTTTTATCACCAGAGATATAAAACTATTAAATAATAAAAGGTTTGAAAATAGCTATATTTTAGTGGGAACATATACAAGATTCGGTAAAGGTGTTATGATAAACGTAAGAATTTTAGATAATCAAACCGGAGATGTGGTTTCTGTAGGAAGAAGTATCATTGATATCAATTATTGTGATATATTTGAAAATTGCCCAAAAAAAGAGACTGAAAAAAAAGATGAGATTATAGTAAAAAAAACAGCTGAAGTAAAAGTAGTAAAAAGGATGATAAGTATATCAGATGCAGGGTGCAGCTATGTAGATTGTCCTGAAAATTGTGTTGATAGTGATTGTTACAAATACAATAAAAAACCTCAAACTTTAATTTTCAAAGAGATTAAAAAACAAAAACAAATACAAAAACAAATACAAAAACAAACAAGTTCTTGCCAACCTTGTAAAATAGGCTCAAAAAAATAAATATTTACAGGTAGAATTTTACCTGTAAACTCTTCATAAACTAAAACTAAACTTACAAAATAATATTAATACAATAAAATTAACAAACAATTAACAAATTCAGTAGTGTTTAAAAAAGGCTTTGATAAAATATCGCTAATAAGTGACGATTCTGTGACTTTATTTTAAACTTTAGGAGGGGATTGATGCAAGACAATGCACAACCAATAGAATATGATTATTCTATAGCGAAAGCTTTTACTTTTGCAACAATTTTGTTTGGTATCATAGGTATGACAGTTGGTGTTATTTTAGCATTTCAACTGGCATTTCCGGGCTTAAGTAATTTAGCTGGGGAATATGGTACATTCAGTAGATTAAGACCACTGCACACTAACGGTGTTGCGTTCGGTTTTACATTAAGCGGTATCTTTGCTACATGGTATTATGTAGGTCAAAGAGTATTAAAGGTGTCTTTAAATGAATCACCATTTTTAAAAGGTGTTGCAAAATTACACTTTGCACTTTACTTTATAACAATTCTTCTAGCAGTTGTTACACTACTTTCAGGTATTACTACTTCAAAAGAGTATGCTGAATTAGAGTGGCCGCTTGATATTTTAGTTGTTGTTTGGTGGGTTTTATGGGGTGTTTCTATTTTTGGACTAATAGGTATTAGAAGAGAGAGAACTTTATATATCTCTTTATGGTATTACATTGCTGCGTTCTTAGCGGTTGCTATGTTATACCTATTTAACAATATGGAAGTTCCGACTATGTTATTTGCTGACGGTGCTCCAAGTTCTGTTATGCATTCAATTTCTATGTATGCAGGTACAAATGATGCACTAGTACAATGGTGGTATGGACACAATGCTGTTGCATTCGTATTCACTACGCCAATTATTGCGATGATATACTATTTCTTACCAAAAGAATCTGGTCAAAATGTTTATTCTTATAAATTATCGATCTTAGCATTCTGGGGATTAATGTTCGTATACCTATGGGCCGGTGGACACCACTTAGTGTACTCTACAGTTCCAGACTGGATGCAGACTATGGGTTCTGTTATGTCAGTTGTTCTTATTTTACCATCATGGGGTTCTGCAATCAATATGCTTTTAACTATGAAAGGTGAGTGGGGTCAATTACAAACATCTCCATTAATCAAATTTATGATACTTGCTTCAACATTCTATATGTTATCAACTATAGAGGGACCGATTCAAGCTATCAAATCTGTTAATGCTATTGCTCACTTTACTGACTGGATTCCGGGTCACGTACACGATGGTGTACTTGGATGGGTTGTATTCATGATTATGTCTGCACTATTCCACATGGCTCCAAGAATGTATGGTAGAGAGATCTACTCTAAGTCATTAATGGAAACTCAATTCTGGTTACAAACGACTGCAATTGTTCTTTACTTTACATCTATGTGGATCGCTGGTATTACGCAAGGTATGATGTGGAGAGCTTACGATGAGTACGGTTCATTATTATACTCATTCATTGATACAGTTACAGTACTTCAACCATACTACACAATTAGAGCAGTTGGTGGATTAATGTACTTAATCGGATTCTTCATGTTCGCATACAACATGTACAAAACAGCAACTGCTGGTAGAATCCTTGACAAAGAGCCGGCGAATGCTTCGCCTATGGGCGCTTAGAAAGAAGGGGGTTAGAATGTTTCATTGGTTAGAACAAAGACCGTTTTTCTTTACGGTAGTATTATTTTTATTTATCTCTTTTGCGGGTATCATAGAAGTAATTCCTGATTTCGCAAAACAATCACAGCCTACTGTTGGTACTAAACCATATTCTGTGTTAGAACTAGCTGGTAGACAAGTGTATATTAAAGACAGTTGTAATGCATGTCACTCTCAGTTAATTAGACCGTTTAAGTCTGAAACTGACAGATACGGTATGTATTCATTATCTGGAGAGTACGCTTACGACAGACCATTCTTATGGGGTTCTAAAAGAACTGGTCCGGACTTACTTAGAGTTGGTAACTACAGAACTACGGACTGGCATGAAACTCATATGTTAGAGCCTGCCGCTGTTGTACCTGGTACAGTTATGCCTGCATACCCGCATATGTTTACAAACAAAGCTGATGTAGCAACTGCTTATGCAAATGCTAATACACAAAAGCATGTATTCGGTGTACCGTATGACAAGCCTGGTAATACTAAGTTAGGTTCTTGGGCTGATGCTAAAGTTGCTGCTTTGGAAGAAGCAAAAATTATAGCAGCAGATATGAAAAATCAATCTGTTAAAGATGCAATTGCTAATGGTGAGATTCCTGAGATTGTTGCGTTAATTGCTTATTTAAATTCTCTAAAATAAAGGTTTAAAGTGGATTACGAGACTCTGATGACATTTCAAGGATATGCAAAGTTTATATTACTTGCTGTGGTATTCGTAGTTTTTTACGGCTATGCATATTCAATCTACAAAAGGGACAAGACAGGTGAGAGAGACTTTGAAAGGTACTCTGATCTGGTCCTGGATGATAGTATAGAGTCAAAACCTTTAGAGGATAGAAAAGAAGATGATAAAAAAGATAAAGACGAAACAAAGTAGTTGTCTTTTTGATCAATAAATAAAGTATAAAAGCTTTTAGAATAAAAATAAAAAGGAGATAGGTAGTATGAAATCTATGGTAATAGGTGGTATTATTCTTATCGTAGCATTGATGGCAGGAACCTACTTTATGGCAGGTGACGCTTTTGCGCTTGGTGAGGATTATATTAACGACCTTACAATGCTTGGTGGTATTGCGATTATCGTTATTACGGTATTTGTTGCACTAAAGTATGTGAATCAAATCAAAAACGATACGGCTGGCGGTGAGTTAGCTGAAGAAAACTGGGACGGAATCGGTGAATACAAAAACGATATCCCTACTGGTTGGGGTATGATGTTCATAGCAACTATGGTATGGCAATTATGGTATTTTTTTGTTGGTTATCCAACAAATCAATTCTCTCAAATCGGTCAGTACAATGAAGAGGTTTTAGAGTACCAATCAAAATTTGAATCTAAATGGTCAAATATTGCTGAGACTGATAAAGTTGCTATGGGTGAGTCTGTGTTCTTAGTACAGTGTGCACCGTGTCACGGTGTAGACGCTGAGGGTATTAACGGTAAAGCTCACGATTTAACAAAAAGAATCGCTGCTGATCAAGTTAAAGATGTAATCATAAAAGGTTCATCTGCAATCGGATCTAATCCTGCTGGTAACTTAGGTTATGCTATGGGTGTTATGCCTGATAGAAATGGTCTTATCAATATGAATACCGGTATGCCGATTAGTGATGCAGAGATCAATACTGTTTCTACTTATGTTGCGAATGGTATGAGTGGTGCCGGTGCTGACGTATTTGCTGCTGCTTGTGCTTCTTGTCACGGTGCAGACGGTAAAGGTATGGGTGGAATGGCACCTAACTTAGCATCTTACGATGATACTTTAGTTACAAATGTGTTAAAGCATGGTAAAAAAGGTAACATTGGTGCAATGCCAAGCTTTGAAGGTATGTTAAGTGATACTCAAGTAAAAGCTGCTGCAAGTTTCATTAGAAGTATAGGAGAGTAATATGGCTGGAAATACACAAATGAATAACTCGGAAAGAGGATTATTTAGTTTAATTCACGGTATTAGTGGTCTTTTAATAGCTACTGCATTATTGTTAAGTATCCTTGCATTTTTAACAATCAATGCTATTGGTGTTCAAAGTGCTAATGCTGAAAATTACTATGAGATAAATCAAGATCTTCATGCATTGAAGATGAATAGTCCAGAAAACCACAAAATGTGGATTAATAAATAAGGATATAATGATGTATAAAGTAATTTGGGTTCTTATGGGGATAACAGCAGTTGTAACTATTATGCTATCTTACCTTGACTCTACGAGAGTTTTTGTTGGATAATCAACACATACAATTGTTTAAAACTAAAGGGGAGGACATATTGTCCTCCCCTTTTTTTATAAATTTAAGTTTTTTAAATCTACTTTATCTTTTATTACAGGTCTGATTCCATGGGAAAGAAGAGTGTTGTTTAGTCCTAAACCTATTTTGGATGATATAAAGATATTTACATTATTTTCTAAAAAAACTTTAGGTAATATTATTGCAGGTTTTTCACTTGATTTTGATACGGGATTATCAATTCTATTTAATAGTATTATACTGTTACCACTCATTTTATAGAAATAAATATATTTACTTCTTGTTTCAATATTTTGAAGATCGTCATTCTCACCACATATTGCAATAATAAAATCTTTTTTATTGTCTTCTATAATAATCTTATAACCGGAAATTAAACCATGAGCTAGTTTCTTTCTTGCATTTTTAATGATTCTTGTAAAAGTCGGTCTTGAGATATTCATCCTTTTTGCCGCTTCCTCTTGATACAAATCTAAAAGATCCATAAGATATATAGCTTCTATCTCTTCATCAAGGAGTGTAGTGGTACCGTTAGGGACAATATTTTCAGGTAAATAACTTTTTACAATTGGTTTAAAACTAATATTTCTTTTATTTTTTTCTCTTGCCATTATTTATTTTACTTTCATTTAATAATTTAGTATTATAATTTTATCATAATTTAAATTAGTTGTAATTGACATACGTTCATAAACGTGATAATATTTTACATATGTTTAAAAAGGATAGCTTATGATAAATATTAAGAATATTTATTTGATGTATTATGAAGGTTTTAAAAATATGAGAGTTGGTAAGACTCTATGGAAGATTATATTTATAAAGCTCTTTGTGATACTTGTTTTTTTAAAGTATTTTGTACATGATAAAAACTTTAAAACTGAATATACAACATACGAAGCAAAATCTAACTTTGTATATGAAAATTTGAAAGGTAAATAAAATGGAAGAACATTTAGTTGATTGGAGTAGGGCACAGTTTGCACTTACGGCTATGTATCATTGGATCTTTGTTCCCCTTACTTTGGGGCTTGGATTTATTGTTGCTATTATGGAGAGTATCTACGTAAAAACAGGTAGCCAAGAATGGAAAAAAATGACAAAGTTCTGGATGACCTTGTTTGCGATTAATTTTGCTATAGGTGTGGCTACCGGTATTATTATGGAGTTTGAGTTTGGAACTAACTGGGCAAATTACTCATGGTTTGTGGGGGATATTTTTGGGGCACCGCTTGCAGTGGAGGGTATACTTGCCTTTTTTATGGAGTCAACTTTCTTTGCTGTTATGTTTTTTGGTTGGGACAAGGTTGGAAAGAAATTCCACCTTTTGTCAACATGGCTTGTTGCGATTGGTTCAAATTTAAGTGCTTTATGGATACTTGTTGCAAATGGTTGGATGCAGTATCCCGTAGGGATGGAGTTTAATCCAGATACGGTTAGAAATGAGATGATGAATTTCTGGGAGGTACTTTTCTCACCGGTAGCTATTAGTAAGTTCTTACATACTATAGGAAGCGGTTATGTTATGGCATCACTGTTTGTTGTTGGTGTTAGTGCCTGGTACTTGCTAAAAGGTAGAGATACGGTGTTTGCTAAAAAGTCTATGATTATAGGAAGTACTTTTGGTCTTATCACTAGTTTATTTTTAATATTAAGCGGAGATGAGTCTGCTCATCAAGTTGCTCTTAAACAGCCTGTTAAACTAGCAGCCATGGAGGGACTTTATGAAGGTAAAGAGAGTGCCGGTATAGTTGCAGTAGGAATTCTTAATGATAAAAAAACCTTAACAAACGATGAACATACTTTCAACTTTGAAGTGGAGATCCCTTATGCTCTTGCACTTTTAGGTTATCATGATACTACGGCTTATGTTCCGGGATTAAAAGACTTAGTATACGGAAACGAACAAAGAGGTATAATAAGTGCCCAGCAGAAGATGGATAGAGGGAAACTGGCTGTTCAAGCTTTAGAGGACTATAAAGAAGCTAAAAAAGCAAACGATATGGTAAAAGCCCAAGCTGCAAGAGTGGTACTTGAAGAAAATATGAAGTACTTTGGATACGGTCATCTAAAAACACCGGAGCAGATTGTACCACCTGTTGCAACTACATTTTATGCTTTCCATATTATGGTTACACTTGGAGGGTGGTTTACATTCCTTTTTGCAGCCTTGCTGTATCTATCTATGAAAAAAGATCTAAGTGACTACAGACTACTTTTAAAAGCGGCTGTTTGGTCTATCCCTTTAGGGTATATAGCAGGGGAAGCCGGATGGGTTGTAGCTGAAGTTGGTAGACAACCTTGGGCTATACAAGATCTTATGCCTGTAGGGATTGCAGCTACAAAAATAGCAACCACAAATGTTATGATAAGTTTCTTTATGTTTGCAACTTTATTTACACTTTTATTAATAGCAGAGATAAAGATTATGACAAAACAGATAAAAATCGGACCGGAAGGGGGACACTAGTGATGGGATTTGGTGATTTAGAACTATTAACTTTACAGCAGTATTGGTGGATAATTATAGCACTTCTTGGCGGTTTGTTTGTATTTATTATGTTTGTTCAAGGTGGACAGACACTTATAGATCAATTATCTGATAATGAGACAGAGAAAACTATGCTTATAAACTCTATCGGTAGAAAATGGGAGCTTGGGTTTACTACCCTTGTACTGTTTGGCGGGGCATTGTTTGCAGCTTTTCCTTTATTTTATGCAACTTCATTTGGAGGAGCATACTGGGTTTGGCTTGCTATATTGTTTTGTTTTATTATTCAAGCCGTAAGTTACGAGTATAGAACAAAGCCCGATAATTTTTTAGGGCAAAAAACTTATGAGATATTTTTAAAAATAAACGGTTCTATTGGTGTATTTTTACTTGGTGTTGCTATATCTACTTTTTTTAGTGGAGCTGAATTTCACTTAGATAGTAACAATTTCGTAAATTGGGAAAATGAGCTAAGAGGTTTAGAGGCTCTTGCTAATCCTTTTAATTACCTTTTAGGTTTTGCTTTAGTGTTTTTAGCAAGAATCAGCGGTGCATTGTATTTTATAAGCAGTATAGATTATGAACCAATAAGAGTTAAAGCTATTGAATCTATTAAATATAATATGCTTGCTTTTTTAATATTCTTTTTGGGATTTATGGCTTGGATACTTACAAAAGATGGATTTGCCGTTGATGCAAACGGTGTCGTATTTATCCAAGAGTATAAATATCTTATAAACTTTATTGAGATGCCTTTTGTTTTAGGTATGTTTTTATTAGGTGTACTTATGGTAGTCGGTGCAGTATATACGGCAATTGTTTTTAGAAAAACCTGTTGTATAAAAACAGGCGGTGTGGGTATAGTTTTGACAGTTATGGCGATATTTTTAAATGTAGGTTTTAACGGTACGGCATATTACCCTTCAGTTACAGACCTTCAAAGTTCTCTAACTATTATGAACAGTTCGGGAAGTCACTATACCTTGATGGCTATGAGTTATGCTTCATTGATGATCCCTTTTGTTTTAGCATATATTGCTTTTGCTTGGTATAGTATGGATAGAGTTAGAATCACAAAAGAAGAGATAGAAGCACCTGATGCTCATAACTATTAGGAGAAGATAATGGAATATATATACGAAATAGCATGGCTTTGTTTATGGCCTGTAGTAATTTACTTGGGATTTAAGATCAGTGTTAAAAATGCTATGAAATTTGAGACTAAATCTTAATAAGAATATATCTAAAAAAAGGGGACTGAGTTTATCAGTCCCCTTTTTTATATCTTTTTATTATAAATAAAATATCTTCAGTTTATTATTGACAAATATATTAATGTTTGATATAATATGAACATATGTTCAATAAGGAGAATAATATGATAGTAATTCCTGTAAAAACAAATAAAGAAAATCCGGCTGTAAGTACATTATTCGGTAAATCAAAATGGTTTGCATTTATCGATGATAATGGAACTATAACTATAGAATCAAATAAGATACAAAGTGGAAGAGAAGTTGTTGAAAACTTTGTAGAAAAAGGTGTAGATAAATTAGTATTTAATAATATGGGAGGTAACCCTTTTATGCTTTTACAAAAGGCACATATAGAGTGTTTTCACAGTGGAGATGAAAGGGTTCTTTTAGAAGAGGTTTTACAAAAGTTAGAAGATAATAAGCTTATAAAAGTTGACGGAACTAATATGGCAAATTATGTAGAACAAGGTAAAATGCACAACGGTGGAAATAAACACCATAGTCATGACCACGATCATGACCATGACCATAACCACCAACATTAGGAGGATAGTATGAGAGTAATATTTCCAACAAATGAAAATAAAGGTTATCTAAGTAAAAGAGGTGCTCATTTTGGCAAAGCAAAGTTTTATACGATTATAACTTTACAAAATGGACAAATCTCAGATGTAGAGGTTATAGAAAACCCCGGACATAGTGCAGGGGGATGCGGTGATGCAATAAATAATATTATAAATTTAAAACCTGATGCAATGGTTGTAAGCGGTATTGGAGGAACTCCTGCCAAAGGTTTTGCAGATAAAGGACTTGATGTATACTATGACGCTAAATCACCAACTATAAATGATTCTATTGATCAGTATTTAATAGGAAAATTAAACTTAATAGGATCAAGTGGAACTTGTTCCTCTCACTAATAGGAGTAAGGTATGAAAAAGTACATCTATATAATTATATCGGTTTTATTAATCGGAACTATTGGAAACTCTATTTATAAACAAATGAATAAAAAAAGTGCAAAAGCAGCAAGGATCCTGTGTCATAAAAACTCTACCGTATTTGAAAAGTTATTAAAACCGAACTTGTTGACAAAACTTCAAGCAGATATTAAAAACGGAAATATAATAGTAACAGTAGAGGAGGAAAAAGCAAAATATATGAAGAGCAGGCTTTTTGATTTTGTCAATAAAAATGAGATAAAAGATAAATTTGAGAAGCTTTTAAATATAAAAGATACAGTATCTAGTAAAGATATTACGAGTGTAAATATTCTTATTTATGAAAATGACAAAGAGGATCCCGGCAAAAAAACAAAAAAGTCAAAACTCTATGCAGGTTATTTGGTATTTAGTTTTAAAGTTGATAAGACAATGGTATACAAACTACAAATAGATTTTATGGATCATGAGGGGAAAGATATACCAAAAATTTTAGAGTGTGCTTTAAAATCAATAAATACATTAAAAACAAAGGATAACAAAAATGGAAAATAAGAATAAACAACAATGTAATTCAGTTCCCTCTAATAGACTACAGTTTTTCCCTATTATGATGTTTGCGGTTGTTATGGGACTTTCCGGACTTACAATCATATTTCAAAAAGCGGAAGAGGTATTTGGGATGAAGGGAGGTTTGGGATATATACTTGCTCAAATAGATACGGTACTTTTTATATCGATACTGTTAGTATATATTGCAAAATCTATTAAATATTTTAAAGAGGTAAAAGAGGAGTTTTCACATCCTGTAAGGATAAACTTTTTTGCAGCAGCTGCAATATCTTTTCTTCTTATATCTATTGTTTACCATCCTATAAATCATAATATTGCTTTTTACTGTTTTGCAATAGGAACTGCAATGCAGACATTTTTTACCCTTTATACTATAAGTTATTGGATAAATAAAAATATGGAGATCAAACATTCCAATCCTGCCTGGTTTATCCCTATAGTTGGTAATGTATTAGTTCCTGTTGCAGGAGCCGGTATGGCTGATGTTAATCTTTTAATGTATTATTACTCTATAGGGTTATTTTTCTGGATAGTTTTAACTTCAATTTTAATAAACAGAATTATATTTCATCATCAGATGGCTGTTAAGTTTATCCCTACACTTTTTATATTTATTGCACCTCCTGCTGTTGCATTTATAGCTTATATTAAGATGTACGGTCAATTTGATATGTTTGCAAGTATATTATACAATCTTGCACTGTTTTTTAGTTTTTTACTTATCTTTATGTATAAAAATTTTTTAAAATTAAAGTTTTTTATCTCGTGGTGGGCTTTTACTTTTCCATTGGCTGCCGTTACTATAGCATCAATACTTGCATATAAAATCACTAATATAGAAATATATAGTTATTTTTCATACTTTTTTATGGTTGTAACTACTTTGGTTGTTCTTATTGTTGCCGTTAAAACTGTACTTCATATGTTTAAAAAAGAGATTTGTATAGCGGAATAGTTTAAGGTTTTAATGATGGATATAAACTCAATATTAAATGAAAATGAAAAAGTTCTAGTAAAATCAGAACAAAAACTTGTATGTGAACTTCCTCCGATAATAGCAGTTCTGATGCTGCCAATATCAATGATAACACTTGCATATAATCAAAATGGAGTTATTGTAGGTACCATACTGTTGTTTGTAATAATATACGGTATAAATACTCTTTACAAGATATTATATAACAAAGAGTTGTATATAACCACAAAAAGAGTTATATATAAACATTATGATGAGATAAAATATATTGAATTTTCAAATATTAAAGATATAGATATTCAAAAAGGCTTTTTAAACGGACTTTGTGATACTGCAACCATAAAATTAAGCATGGATAATGATAATATTTTTTTGGTGAATATTGTTAATAGTGATAATATTAAGAATCTTTTGAAAAAATATTGTTAAAAATATATGTTTGAATACTTTACTTATTTTATAGTTACTTTTATACTTTCAACTGTTTTTGCAACAGCAGGTCTTGGATCTGCAGTTGCTTTAGTACCTGTACTAAATATGATGGGTATTGGTTTTGACGTATCTAGGGCAAGCGGACTTTTTGTAAATAGTGTGTCAACAATAACAGCGAGTATAATAAGTCTAAAAAAAGGCTTTTTTGATATCAAGTTTGTAGCTGTTCTTGTATTAAGTTCTGTCGTGTTTGCATATATGGGTTCAAAAATCTCTTTATCTCTTGATGTAGAAACGGTAAAAGCGGTTTTTGGATACAGTTTAATAGTTATAGCTACAATGACATTGTTTTTTAAAAAGAAGCAGAAAAAACAAAACAATTCACACAATATAGCAGTATTGCTAATTGCAGGTTCTTTAGGCGGATTTTTTTCAGGCTTTTTAGGAATAGGGGGAGGCTCGATTATCGCTCCTTTACTATTTTTATTTGGTTATGATCCCAAAAAAGTTGCTTTGGGGATATCTTTTGTGATACCTTTTTCATCTTTGAGTGGATTTATCACCTATGCATCTGCTCTTTCTTTGGATATTATGTTTTTATTCGTAGTTGGCTGTGCCGCATATCTTGGCGGGATGATGGGAAGCTATCTGCTTCATTTTAAGGTATCGTCAAATACTATAAAAAGAATATTGGCGATTGCTTTATATATTCTTGGATTTAAAATAGTACTTTTCGGTTAATTTAGAGGTGCCCTTAAATATATATCTTGTTTAATTTGGTATAATTATAGTATAATCTCATCCAAATTTTTAAATAAAGGATCTTTGTGAAATTTAAATTTTACTTTTTTATTGCACTATTAATGACAACACTTCAGGCTCAGGTACCTGCATTTATTTTAAGTCACGACGGTCTTGTAGATCAAAGAGCTCAAGATAAGATGAAACAGATACACGATGAGGTAAAATCAAAACTAAACGTTAATCTTTACCTGCATATTAAAGAAGATAACGGTATAGATCCTTCTCTTCCAAGGGAAGAAAGAATTGTCATGATGAGAAAGAAAGAGGAAGAGTTAAGATCAAAACTAGTAAAGCCTTATGCCGTTCTTGCTATATCGATAAATCAACTCTATACAAATATATTGTACAGCAAGGACTTAGACGGAATAATAGATAAAAATGATATACTTGATGGATACGTTATCCCATTGTTGGCTTCAAAAGATAAAAATACACTTTTTGCAAAAACAAGTGCAGCTACACTAAACGGTTTTGCTCAAATAGGTGACTCAATAGCTGCAAGTAAAGATATAAAACTTGATTCAAGTATAGGTAGTGAAGGTAAAACAGCCAGTACTATCTGGCGGGTATTTATGTATACGGTTGTACTAATAGGTATAGGTGCATATGCAGTTATCGTAATGCGTGAGCGAAAATACAAAGGTAAGTAGGAATTAAGATGTCAGAAGAGATAAGAGATAAATCAAGAGATAAATATATATACATAAAGTTTATATTGATATTTTGTATTTCATTATATATGATCGTATGGACTATCATGCAAACTGCAAAAGCCGGTGTAGGGCTTGATGACGACAATGCTTTTTTAAGTGATTATCACAGTGTAGACAGAAGCTTCAATAAACTTGTAGGACAAAACAACAGTTTTGAACAAAAGTATAATATCAAGTTTCAATTAAATGATGAAGAGATATTAGGTCTTACATATAAAGATGTATTTTTAGCTCAAAGAGCCGTACAATTAAGAAAAACAAGAAAAGATATCATCAATCTAGGTGAAAATAAATTTACAGTATTGATCCAGGACAAACAAGGTAACCCGGTAACTCAAAAAAAAGTTGAGATGCTTGTTACAAAATCAGTAACACATGACCATGACCAAAAACTAAACTTCAACAATGAAGATACAAAAACTTTTAAAATTGATAGTGTAGGGTATTGGAACATTACGGGTATCGTTGAAACGGGCGCTGAAAAAGGGTATTTCTTTATAAAGACAAATGCTAAAAAATAACCTTGTCATCTTCCCTACAAGCAGAGCTATTAGGGAGGAGATAACTTCTAAAAAACAAAGAAATCAACTTATAAAAAAATATATCTCCATAGGAGATTTTTTTGGGCGAGTGATACTGGACTCTAAAAATCGAAAATTTTGTGATAAAAATCTAAAGATACTTTATCTTAAAGAGGCTATAAAGAACAGCTCTTTGGATAAGCTTGGACTTAGCCATGACTTTAGTACTTTTGTAAAGCAAAGTGAGTATCTTTTTAGATTTTTTATAGAGATCTCAAACGAGTATGTACAGTTTGACACACTTTTAGAGCATGATACCTATATCCACTATAGTGATCATATAGAAGTTTTAAAACAGATCCATACAAAATATTGCCGGATACTTGAAGAAAACGGCTACGTGGATAATATAATCCTTCCAAACAGCTATAAAATTAACACTGAGTATATAGAGCAGTTTGAAGATATAACACTTTATCTTGAAGGATACTTTTCTAAATTTGAGTATAAAATTATAAGTGATATAGCAAAAATAGTTACGACAAATATAGTGATAACTTTCAATGAGTTCAATAAAAAAAATATGGAACTCTTTAACTTAGATGATCTAAAACTAGATACCACTTATACCATAGATATAACAAACAATAAGATAGTTAATAGCGAAGAGTTAAGAGTTAAAAATGAGAATATTGTTATATCACCGGTCTCTAGCCAAATAGAGCAGATAGCTTTTATAAAGTATCATATAACGCAGATGGTAAATAGCGGAATTGAACCTGAAAAGATTGCAGTTGCAGTACCAAATGAAAAAATAAGTACTATGCTGGAGCTTTTTGATACGGAACACTATTTTAACTTTGCTATGGGTAGTTCAGTATCTAACAGCAGACTTTCACAAACTCTAAAGCATATCACAAAACTACTAGTTGACCATGAGCCAAAAGATGAAGAGATATCAAAATTTTTAAATCTAGATCAAAATACTTTTAATGATCTTTTTAAAAAACACTGGTCAAACGAGCTTACAAAAACTCTTTTTGATCAGGTTTTCGAGTATGTTTACTCACTTGAAAATGATGAAGAGGTTATAGAGAAACTAGAACAGATAAAGATATCTTTAGAGATACTTCTTTTTATAAATATTGAAAATGTAACAAATCAGGTAAAACTAAAAGAGTTTATGAAGCTTCTGCAAACTCAAATATCATCTATAACTGTAGATGATGTAAACGGAGGAAAAGTAACTGTATTGGGTATACTAGAAACAAGACTAGTAGAGTTTGAGGGTGTGATAGTGTGTGATTTTAATGATGATAAAGTGCCAAAGATAAGTGTAAAAGATAAGTTTATCTCCTCAAAGTTAAAAGAGCATACGCATCTTCCAACTATAAATGACAGAGAAAATCTTCAAAGATACTACTATAAAAGATTTTTTGATAAAGCAAGTCAAATAGCAATCTGTTTTATAGATGATGAGTCTTTGGTGATGAGCAGGTTTATTATGCAGTTGTTTCCAAACTATAAACACCATATGGTAAAAAAAGATTACAACTCTATACTTTTTGATACTAAAAAATTAAAATATTTCCATAAAGAGATAAGGCTTGAGATAGATTTAAGGAGCCAAGAGTGGTCGGCAACCAGCCTAAAAGCATATCTTACATGTAAAAGAAAATATTATCTTAGCTACATAGCAGGTATAAAAGATCATGTGGTATCTATAAAACCCCAAAGTTTTGATATAGGAAATATAATCCACAATGCACTTGAAGATGCAGTAAAAACAGATAATCTAAACGAGATATATCTAAACAACTATCTAACAAAAGAGTCAAAAAACAATCCATATTTAGTATTAGAGTTGGAACTGTGGAAAAAAAGACTTTTAAAGTTCTTGGAGTTTGAAGAGCAAAGAAAAAATGATGGTATAGAAACAGTAGAGGCAGAAAAACCTTTTAAGCTTCAATATAACGGTATAACAATAAAAGGTAAGATAGATAGAATAGATAAATACCCAGATAACACCTACGAGATACTAGACTATAAAACTTCGGCATCTTTAAAAGTTGATACTATAAAAAACTATGAGGATAGTAAAGATTTTCAGTTGGAGTTTTACTATCTGGCAAGTAGGGACAGGATGATAAAAGATGTAGGGTACTATACTCTTAGTGACTGTTCTATAAAAAATGAAGTTGTATTAAAAGAGAAGCTTGAACTTTTGGATCTTCACTTTAAAGCTTTAAAAACAACCAATGTAAACTTTACACAAACAGAAGATCACAGCGATTGTCAGTTTTGTCCATATAAAACTATTTGCGGGAGGGATTAGCCGTGGAAAATTTTTTAGCCCTAAAAGCCAGTGCGGGAAGCGGTAAAACTTTTGCACTTACAGTTCGTTATATCTCCCTTTTACTTCTTGATGCAAAACCAAAAGAGATACTCACCCTTACCTTTACAAATAAAGCGGCAGCCCAGATGGCTGACAGGATATACAAAACCCTTATAGCACTTGGCAGTGATGAGAATATTATGGATGCTATAGTTGAACAGACAGGTTTTAGAAAGCAGGAGATACTTAAAAGAAAAGATAGTTTAGTAAAAAGATTTATAACAGATGAGCTTGCAATCTATACTATAGATAAGTTTGTAAATAAAATCTTGCGAGAGTTTAGCGGATATATAGGGGTAAATGACGACTTTGAGATAAAGTTTGATGATGAGGAGCTTTTAATATATAAGTTTCTTATCTCCCTTGATGAGGAGCAGTTTGATACCCTTATCTCTTTCTCATACAGTGAAAATAAAAAACTAAACTCAATAGTTGAGCTGTTTAAGATACTAATAGATAAAAATGAAAAGCTTGAAGTTGTAGAGTATCCTTATGAGAGTTTGATAGCTGTAAAAGTTGCTATACTTGAAGAGGCAAATATCATAAAAGAGTTTATAGATAAAAGTAGTGTATCAGCTTCAGGGTATAAGGCAGTTGATTTTAACGATATAGATTCATTACTTGATAAAGGGAAAACATGGCTTACCAAAGACAGCTTATCTGAATTTACCTACTTTAAAAAAGCAAAACCACCTTTGGAACTTGATGAAACTCTGGCAAAACTAAAAGAGCATATCACCTTATACTATCAGATACAAGAGAGCTTTACACTTAAAAATCTATATAAACTTTTTGATGAGTTTAAAAGTTTCAGAGATAGATATAATAAGCAAAGAAACTCACTAGAGTTTAGTGATATTACAAACATAGTTTATAAACTTATGAAAGGACATATAGATAAAGACTTTTTATATTTTAGACTTGACTCAAGATACAATCATATCTTAATAGATGAGTTTCAAGATACCTCTACTTTACAGTTTAAGATACTGTACTATCTAATAGACGAGATCATATCAGGAGATCCTGAAATATTTAAGACCTTCTTTTATGTGGGGGATATAAAGCAGTCTATCTATAGATTTAGAGGTGGAACAAAAGAGCTTTTTGATCATGTGGCAAAAGTGTTCTCCCCTATGCTAAAGATGCAGCTTTTGGATACAAACTATAGAAGCAGTAAAAACGTTGTAAACTTTGTAAATGATACTTTCTTACAAGTACCAAACTACCCATATGACCCGCAAAAAGTGATAAGTTCTAAAGAGGGATATGTAGAGGTGGTATCTACTAGTAATGAAGCATTAGAAGTTTATGAAGATATATATCTACAAGTAGACAAGCTTTTAAAAGCTGGAATAGACCCATCAAATATAGCTATACTTACCTATACAAACGGTGATGTATTAGGGATATATGAGCATCTAAAACAAAAGCTTCCAAAATTGCAAATAGTAACAGAGATGACCTCAAAACTTATAAACCAAACAAATGTAAAAGCCTTGATAAACGGTGTAAAATATCTATATTTTGATGAAGATATATACAAAACAAACTTCAATGCAATACTGGGACGTGACTATTTTGCCCCTTTTGAGTTTACGGCAGATATAAAAAACACAGATATAGTAAAGCTGGTAAAAAATATAGCATACACCTACAATATAGTTGACCCAAATGTTATAAAGTTTATAGAACTTTGTAAAGAGTATAGTTCTATAGTAGATTTTGTTTTTGATATAGACAAAAGTGACGCCTCTATGATAAGCACCTCACAAAAGGGTTTGCAGATACTTACCGTGTTTAAATCAAAAGGTTTGGAGTTTGATACGGTTATCGTATGTGACAGGATCACAAAGAAAAATCCAGACAGATCTTCACTATTGTTTGAATATGACGATATAGAGCTTCAAAGAGTATTTTACAAGCGATCAAAAAGGGAAAATCTGGATAGATTTTATAATGAAGCTTTAGATAAAGAGAAAGCTTTGGTTGTAGGAGATGAACTAAATATCCTCTATGTGGCACTTACACGTGCAGAACACAATATGATCATCCTGAAAAAAGAGAAGTCAAGTGTGTTTGACAATCTTGGAGATTTTCCTCTTAGAACACTTGGAAGTTTATACTTATCGCCAAAAAAACAAACAAAAGATGATATAAAAGAGAGTATTCAATACACCCCTTTAAAACTTGGCTATCAAGACAAAACAAAAGGGGAAGAGAAACAAAGCAACCTAAAAGCAAGATATTTTGGAACTGCCGCACACTACTGCCTAGAGATGATGAAAGAGTTTAGTAAGCAAAGCTTGGAAACAGCTATGATCTCAACTATAAATAAATACGGAAACTTCTTAACTACAAAAGAGCTAGATGATATAGAAGGCCGTATAGAGATACTTATAGGTGATGAGGTATTTAAAGAACTAACAAAAGATGCAAATTGTATAAAAGAGCAGTCTATCGTCTATAAAAATGAACATAAGATCATAGATCTTTTAGTGGAAAAAAACGGTGGCTATGTGGTAGTTGACTATAAAACATCTTCACAGGTAAGTGAGTCAAACAAAGAGCAGGTTGGATACTATATTACAGCTTTGAAAGAGATATTGGGGAGCGATAAGATATTTGGCTTGTTGGTTTATATGCATAAGGATGGTGTTGAGTATAAAGAGGTGTTGGGATAAACTAGAGTTTGTTTTTATATAAAGAGAGTAGGGGGAGCTTATACAGTGTATAAATCTATACACTGTATAAAACCATTAGAAAGTATAAGTTACGTTTGCGTAGATATATCTTCCCGGTTCATTTAGAAGCATCACTTCAGTACCGTCACTTAAAAGTGTAAGGTCCGCATAAGTATTTGACAGGGCATAAGTTTTATCAAGCAGATTGTCTATCCCTGCTGTAAGTTCTAACTTATTATCAAGTTTTGTATTTGTTTTTATATTTACTACATTGTAGCTGTCTAAAGCCTGTTCACCGTTGTCACTGTCATATTTTGACCATTTCGCAACATTGATAAACTCTAGGCTTGCACTTGTATCATCATCGTGATCATATAATAAAGCCATTGTTAGTTTAGGAGGTGTGATATCAGCAAGATCTTTATCGTTTTGTCCTGCTATAGCTTCATCTTTTTTTCCTATTTTATAAGTGTATCCACCCTCAAGGGTAAGTGTGTCACTTAGATAGTATGAACCGCTAAGTTCCATACCGTAGATCTTAGCATCTATGTTTTCAAATTTATTAGAAGCATCACCTGTTTTTCTAAAGTAGATATAATCATCAAGCATACTGTAGAAGAATTTAGCTTTTACTTTCCCTTCACTATATTTGTGTTCAGTTCCAAAATCTATCTCTGTATTTTTTGTCTGATCTAGTGTATCTGTACCTATATGGTTTCCTGATTTTTTAAAGTATAGTTCTCTGGCGTCAGGTACTCTTGATGCTGTTCCAAGTCCAAAAAAGTATTTTGTTGTATCACTGTTTGTAAATGTAGCAAAAATATTTCCGCTTAAACTATTGTAGTCATTGTCTTGTTCGGTTGTACTTGCAGTGTCAATTTCAGTTTTGTCATATCTTGCACCTATTTCAAGTTTTAGTTTATCCATATCATTTGTACATTTCACAAAAAGGGCATTGTTCTTAGTATCCGTATCTTGGATACTATATCCCATAAATGGATTTACGTCACTGTAATATTTACCGTCCCAGTTTCTTGTACTTGTATCTAGTCCAACTGTAAATTCTCTATTTAAAGCATCGAAACTATTCATAATCTTTAAACCTTTTACATCGGTTGTAAGGTGGTTTGTCATCCCTTGTTTCATTGCTGTTGCAGGGTCTAAGCTCATTTTCATCATATTGTGCTTGTTTCTAAAGTGGATGCTCATAGGGTGGTCAACATCACTTTTAAATGTACTTATCTCAAGTTTTTTAGAAAGATCACCTAATTGCGAAGCTGTATATTTTAGATTGTAAAGGCTGCTATCGTCATATATTGCATCCATACCTGAAGATGGGTATAGTACATTGTCACTTTCATTTTTTGTAGCACTTAGTTCTATCTCTTGATTATCTGCAATATTTACAACGGTTTTTACCATTAAAGATTGTTTTTCGTAAGCTTTCATATCTTGCGCTTGCGTATTGTATTTATCTCCGTGTGAAACCGCATTGATATTTGTTTGTTCTGTTAATGTATCTCCATCACCGTCTTTATACTGGTCGCTTTGCTCTTTTGAGAAAGTTAACATAGCTTTTACCGTATCATCTCCACCGTTTAAGTTTACTGTACCTTTTTTATATCCAAAGCTTCCTATTGTTACACCGACTTGAGCTTTTGTATCTTCAGTAGGTTTTGTTGTTGTTATCTTTACTCCACCGCTTAAAGTACCGGCTTGAGTAACGTCAAAAGGACCTTCACTTATCTCTACATGTTCTACATTTGTTGTTATAACATGGGAGGTTGGAGGATCCATCCTGTTAGGACAGGCACCGCAGATCATACCCTCATCTATAGTAACTTTTATATTGTCTCTTTTTTGACCTCTTAAAATTATATCGTTTGCAATTGCACTTCTTCTTATCATAGAAATACTCGGGGATTTTTTATCTAACGCTTCTGCAAGGTCTGCATTTTTTATATCTTTTGTATTTATATTTTCTATTATTTTACTATTTACTTTTTCTGTTATCTGGATAGTTCCTATATCTTGGGCACTTGCTGATATTGCCAATGCACAAAGTATAGATGTTGATACTTTTTTGTTCATATTTGTTCCTTATTTGTTAAATTCCGAAATTGTGAAACATTAACAAACATATGTTAATCAAATGTTAAATATAATATAAAAAAATATTTACGGAGTATTTTATTGATCAGTAAACTAAAAAAAGTTAAAAACATCACCTTGTTGTTTATGATATTTGCAATATTAGGATTCTCATCTATTGTTTTATATCTTGCAATGAACGATAAAAAAGAGCATATAGAACAAAATATTAAAATAGAAAAGGTAAAACTTGAGCTTGAATTTACAAAGAAAGTATTTGAACTTCAAAAAACCTATAATGAAAAACTTGAAGAACTTATTTTAACTAAAGAGATAATAGACGCATTTGAACAAAGAGACAGAAAGAAGCTGGATAGAGTGGTGCAACCATATTTCTCTAAACTTATAAAAGAAAATCCAAATTTTGAACTTATATGTTTCGGTCTTCCAAATATGAAGGCATTTTACAGGGCTCATATGCAAAATAAATTTGGTGATGATATAAGCCGTGTTCAGGGTGTATCTGAAGTAAATAGTATAAAAAAAAGGGTAAGCGGTTTTATGCTTTCCAAGGTTGGTCTTTATTACAGGGTTACTTTCCCAATATTCTCAAAAGATAAATATATAGGGCTTGTGGCATTTGGAATTAATCTTGGCTTTGTAAATGACCATATTCATGAAAAATTAGATACGGAAACAGCAATAATAGTAAAAACAAAAGAGCTGAAAAAGAGTAAATGGTTTGATATGTTAGAGGAGGGATATGTGGGCTCATATACTATTATAGCCTCTACAGGTGAACTTATATCAAAGCTTGATGATTCTGTTAATATTGAAGAGCAGGATGAAAGAGTCTCTATAGGATCTAAGATATATAATCTTATTAATAATATTGATATAGAAGATATAAACGGCAAAAAGATAGCAAAAGTTATATTGTTTCAGGATGTTACGCAAGGTACAAAGGATTATAAGTTTTATATGTATACCTTTATAGGTGTACTTGTATTGTTAATACTTTTAATAAGTTATGTACTTGCCAAAACATTCAATAAGTTCCTTTCAACAATCATGAGTATAAATAATGACCTGGTTGATCTAAACAAAAATCTTGAAAAGAGGGTAGAGGAGGAAGTCCACAAGAATAGAGAGAAGGAAAAACAGCTTTTTGAACAGTCAAAAAATGCACAAATGGGTGAGATGATAGGTAATATTGCACACCAATGGAGACAGCCCTTATCAGCTATATCAACATCTTCAAGTGCATTAGTGGTAAAAAAAGAGATGGGTATATTAAGTGATACGGACTTAGATGAATCTCTTCATAGAATAACGGAAAGTACAATGTACTTATCAAAAACAATTGATGACTTTAGAGATTTTTTAAGTGATGAGAAAAATGTGGCACATTTTATACTCCAAGATCAGATTGACAAAGTTGTAAATATAGTTGATGCAAATCTAAAAAGTAGTAATATCTCAATTATAAAAGATTATGCAGATGAAAATATAGAGATAGATTCAATCTCAGGTGAACTTTCTCAGGTATTGTTAAATGTACTAAACAATGCAAAAGATATTTTGCTTAATAACAATATAGAAAGTAAGAAAATAATATTAAGTGTATTAAAAGAAGATGATAATGCTGTTGTAACTATAGAGGATAATGCAGGGGGGATCCCAAAAGAGATAATGCCTAAGATATTTGATCCTTACTTTACAACTAAGCATCAGTCCCAAGGTACGGGGATAGGTCTGTATATGAGCAATACTATAGTAAAAAATAGTTTAAAAGGTAAGATTTATGCTGAAAATACGCAACAAGGTGCTAAGTTTATAATAAAGATCCCTTTATCTATTTAGTATTTATATTTTGTTTTGTAACAAAAATAGTTCATAGGAGGATTTTACAGTGAAGAGATTTATTATATTTTTAAGTTTTATTCTTACTTTTGTAAGTACTATATATGCAGAACAGTCAATTGAAAAGATTGATCTATATATAGACGGAAATAAGAGTATAGAGAGAAAACTAACACCAGAAGATAGAAAAATGCTTTTAGAAGATATATCCGCATTGGATATAAAGGTTATACATAGTGTAAAAAGTGACATAGTTGTTTATCCTCCTGATTCAAATAGTAGTTACAGTTTTGGTTTTTTAGAGTTTTTTTTAGGTGAAAGAGTAGATAAAAAATATAATATATTCCAAAAAGAGATCTATTTTAATCCTGAGAATAAAGTATCAAAAGAAAACCGGGCTGTTTTAAACTACTATAAATACGATATCCCCTTAAAAGATAAAATCCCATTTACTAAGCTATCACTTTATACAGAGGGTAAAAACAACAAAATATTTACTATTAAAGTTGATACAAAAAAGAACTTCTTTAAAACTCATAACCACTGTGTAGTATTTATAAATGATATTGCGAAAAAATACAAAAAAGAACATAAAGTTTTAGAGCTTAAATATCCAATAAGAAACTTTAAATTAGATGAGATTACAATTATTAACAAAGATAATCATGAGCAAGAGATAAAACTAATGTGTAAAACAACTATGATTCAACTTGGTTTTAGAGATGTAAAGTATGAAGAGTTTGATTTTCCCAAGCTTTCTATAGATTTTTATGATCATAAAATCAAAAAAAACAATGAATTGCGTACACAAAAAGAGTTCAAAGAAAAAAAGGAAAAAAGAAAATCTAAACAAAACGGTTCTATAGATATTGAAAGTATGTTTAAATAGTTTTACTGATACAATAATAAAAATATAAAAAAGGTTTTGCTTGCCATTTATAACTGCTTTGACCTTAACATTGATATTCTCTACAGTTATCTTTTATAATAAATTTGACGTAACAGATGATATAGTGCATAAAGAGATAGAATATCTAGCCAATACATTTGAACAAGTTACCGATTTTATAAATGAATGGGTAGATGCTTCAAACAAAGGTCAAATCAAAAAGATCAATTTTGAAAAAATCAACAATGCCGGTATTTTATTTCCAAATACCGAAGTTAACGGTACAGGGGATGATACCACTATACAACTAAAAGGGAATGATACTATCTTTCAGATTATACCAGATCCAGACAATAAGGAAAATGCATGTAAAGTTTTGTTTGATGTAAGAGATGATACATCTTTAATGAATAGACCAAAACTTACAGAATCTTTTTTTGGTACATACTACTGTGAAACCTTATACGGTGGTTTTACAGAATCTGATGCTGTTGATCTGTTAAACGGTGATTATGTTCTCTCAGGTACAGACAGCGACGGTATTTTTGGCTGTACCTATTATTACGGTTCTGAGCCTATTGAGATGAAAGCATACTATATCCATGCAATAGGAAATGTTGATTATATAAGAAGTTTCGATAGTCCCCAAATTTGTGAAACTTTGACATATTTTTCAAATATAAATACAAACAGGCAAAATGAGATAATCACTTTTTATCAAAGCAGTGACGGAAACTGCACCGGAAAAGACCTTGAGGTTTCAAGAGATGATCTTATAGCTGCTGATATTAATATGGATTATAACGTAACTGTAGTTGAACCCACAAAAAATAAAGCACCAACACTGGAAGATTATGTAACGTACAATGTTTACTATATTTTTGGGGTAGGTGATGTGGATTATATAAGAAGCACTGAACCTTTAGTTTGTGATACGATTTTTAACGGTACGGATATGGTTGCTTATAATCAGTTAGAGATAATAACATATTATCAAAGCGATGATGGAAGCTGCAGCGGTAAAGATCTTGAGGTTGGTGCATCTGACCTTATAGCTACTGATGCTAACTTAGATTATAATGTATCCATAGTTGCTCCAACAAAAAATAAAGCACCAACCTTAGAAGATCTGCCTGTATTTAGCGATGATGAGTATACGGTGTTTGCCGTGGGTGATGTGGACTATATTAGAAGCAGTGATCCTTTAACATGTACCACATTGACTGACAGTTCAAATATAGTTATTGATGATCAGTTTGAGATAATCACATACTTCAAAAGTGATGATGGAAGTTGTAGTGGAAAGAATCTTGAAGTATATTACGATGATATGGTTATTGCAGATGTTAATGTAAATTATGAGTTAAATATAGTTGCACCTACAAAAAATAAACCACCTACTTTAGAAGATAGATAATATTTTTACGAGGCTAGGATCTTATTTTTAACATCTATAAACAGCTCTTTGAACTCTACAAATCTGTTCATTATATTTAAAATATTTTGATCATTTGTATGTTCAAAGCTGCTATCCTCTAAAGTATTTATAATAGCTTTAAAATCAAGTGTATCTTTTAATTGTTCTAAGAGCCTCTTATGATTGTTGTCTATTTTCGGATCTTCTATCATTATAGTTATTTTACTTACTATTTGCGATGAGATATTTCTAATAGTATCTATATTTAATACAAGTTGACCGTTTTCAAAGGTATAAAAAACTTTATCAAAA
Organism: Campylobacterota bacterium; assembly: GCA_034717895.1. Classification (GTDB taxonomy): domain Bacteria; phylum Campylobacterota; class Campylobacteria; order Campylobacterales; family Arcobacteraceae; genus JAIOSF01. Next base: position 26,088 of record JAYEMD010000154.1, read on the forward strand.
CAAAATAGAAGGTTAAATCTGTTTTCTATAGATTCTAAGTTTTTTTCTAATTGTTCCTTATGCAAGCTATATCCTTATTTATCTTTTTTGAACGCTGATCGAGATACCTTGAGAGCTTAAATAGATGAAGTATTCATAGCTCTTATCAAATTCTTTGTGTAAAGTGACAGTGTTTGTATTTTTATCAATAAGGATTATCTTATGGTTTAATACACTGTCATTTACTCTAAATCTTCCATCAATGGTATACCCTGATTTCCTGTCCAGCTTTATATTTCTAAATACCACATGGTTTATACCGTTAAATGAATATATACTTGATATTTTTAGTTCTTTTAGTTTTTTTATTTCATCAAGATCCATTATTTTTTTATAATAAAAGTTGTTTCTATCAATATTTTTACTTACAGGATTCTCTTTTAAATAGTTCTTCTCTATATCATCAATTGTTTTTAAGAAATCATCTTCTTTATTGTCATCTGCACCGTTTAATATTGTTGTTAATAAAATAAATATAAATGCTATTTTAAAATTTTTCATTTTTTGCCCTCCATTAAATAATCGATAAAATATATCCTTGTATCTTTTTTACTTCTTTTAAATTCACCGATTCTTGAAATTATCTTTTGAAAACCCTCTATGGTCCTTTGGTCATTGGAACCTAATTGTACCACAATAATATATCTGTTAACACATAACTCTTTCAAGCCTATTAAAGAGGCATCATAATCAGTAGATATAGTTTTAAAAAGTTTTTTTATATTACTTTCAATCTCTTGTGAAGAGATATATAAACTGTTTATATCATCTATCTCTTTTTGCATTGTTCTAATTTTTAATGATAAAGAGTTATTTAAAGAGTGTTTAGTTTGAAACTGCTCTTGGAGATCTTTCTCTTTTTTTGAATTTATCAGATACTCACCTCTTTGATTAAATATATAATAAAAGCTGTATATTAAAAGCAGTGTAAAAGTGACAACGGTAAGTGCTGCTAGATGTTTAGTATTTATATTTATCATTTTTCATTCTCTTTTGAGATACACTCTTTTATATATTTGTACTCTTCCTCTACACTTTTTAATAGGGTTTCGTTCTTTTTTAAAAGCCTGTTTTCTTTTTTTAGCTTGACTGTAAGATTTGTAAGATCATTTATAGGATAAAACTTGTTTGTAATATCCTTTAGTCCAAAAAAAACAAAATAAGTTGAGAACAAAACCAATAAAGAAACAGACAGATATTTAATAATATGATTCTTTTTCGTATTAAGTTGAGGTAAACTCCTTACTATCTCATCTATATCTCCAAGATCTACTATTTTAATATCTTCAGTACTTTTCATATTTTGTACAATAAGCTCTTTATATAGTTTTTTATACGGTGAATCTATCACACAATAAACTTTATCTGCACTACCTATACTAAGAAGCATCAATAGATGTTTTGTAATAAGAAATGATTTTATAAGATCATTGATCGTATATGCTATCTTGCTGTAATAGATAGTTTTATGGTCATACAACACACAAAATTCTTTATTGTTGATATAGATTAAAAACTGGTTCTCCTCTAACCTCTTTTGTGATAAACTGTTTAGTGAATAAAATTGATCCCCGTTGAGCTCATCTTTTGGAAGCATTATAGATATTTTATTAAAATTATCGTAGCCATATACCTCTTGGCTGTTTGTTAGATCTATATCAACACTACAATAAAGATCTTTTCTATCATAAAAACATTCGGTATTTATCAGTCGTACCATAGTTCTTTTCCGTGTATTATTGAAAGTGCATCCTCTTTTGTAATATATCCCGCTTTATATTGAAGCATACAACCATCCTCAAGGCTTAGATATTCGGCACAATTATCAAAATCACCCCCTTGTCCCAGATTGAATCTTACTATCTCTACAACAGGCACTCTGTTTTTGTATCCGGTTACTCCACACTCGTCACAACCAACTTTTAAGTATCCCCCCTCATTATCAGGTTTTTTACAGTTAGGGCATAATTTTCTAACCAGTTTTTGTGAAACGATACCTCTTAGCTCATCAATTATATCACCTTCAAAAATTCCAAGAGAACTTGTCATTCTTGAAAGGGTGGCTCTTGCAGAGTTTGTATGCATGGTAGATAAAACCAACTGCCCTAGGTTCGATGCATTTACAAGTTGAAATGCAGTTTGGGGATCTCTTGTTTCACCTATTAGTATAATATTTGAATCCTGTCTTAAAATATCAACAACTGCCTCAGGATAACCGTATTTACTCTCTTCTGAAGCAGATTCGTGTTCTGAAAGATCTATTTGGAAAAAAGATTGATCTACATACTCCACAGGGTTCTCTATAGTTACAATAAACTGTTTTTTCTTTGAGAGCCTTTTTAATAAAGCATACATCAAGTGTGTCTTCCCCGAACCAACCTGACCTGTTATAAGTATCATCCCGTTTTGATAATTGGTTAGATTTTCTAAAATATCAACAGCCTCTTTTGGATAGCTAAGAAGCTCAAGGTTTGGAGATAGAAGCATCTTACCCCCGATTATTCTAAGTGTGATAGAAAAATTAAATTTTGAATTTATTATCCCAAGTCTGAATTTAGTCTCTTTTTGTGCAATTGTATAGCTTATGATACCGTTTATAGATTTAAAATCAGAATCCTCCTGATTTGCCAAGGTTACAAGTTTCCTTTTTAAGGTTTTTGCAACAGAGACTTTCATATTTCCGATCTCAACTTTAATACCGTCTATTCTAAACCATAGTGTTGCAATTTTACTTGCTTTTTGTATATGAATATCAGAAGCTCCCAGTAAAATAGCCTGGGACATTATTTGATTGAAATATCTGTCAATATCCTCAATAGTCTCTTTATCATCAATAGTAAGATTATCGCTTGTACCAAAAGCTTCCGATATTAAAGCATCACTTAATATAACTATCTTTACAAAATAGAATTTTGCCAAAAGCTCAAAGTCCGTATTGGCAACATCCCTTATACCTAAAACACGGTTTTTTGTTTTTTTATCTACAAGAGTCAAGATAAAATTATCAGAACAGATCTCTTTTTTTTCATTTGGCAGACTATGTGTAATATCATCATAATCTACTAGGAGTTGTTTGTAACTATCGTAGTATCTATATCCAAGTTTATGTATAAAATCTTTATAAAGCCCTTCGTTGGAAAAAATATCTTCATAACCTGTTTTCATATCATATTTTTCATTTAAAGCTTTATCTATAATGGGAGTTAAACTAAAATTTACACTTGACATAAAAAACCTTTAGGTATAAAACAGTTTAATAGTAAAGGTGCTAAGAAGTAGATTTATGATATCTGATCCTACAACAACAACAATAACAAATGCCAAAGTCCAAAAAAACATATTCCATTGAATAGTCAGATAATCGATATTCTTATCATATAAAGTGTCGCATGTCTCATAGATTGATTTGGTAAGTGCTTCATATTTGATCTCACTTATTTCAGACAGTTTTATATCTGCCGTAATAATAACGGGGAAATTGTATTTTTCAAAAACAGAAGATAAACTTTGATTATTGGAGATAGCAGTAGCTAAACTTGCAAAAAAAGGTCTTAAACCATTTTGAAAATAGTTCTTGGATAACAGCTGGGCGATATTGTGTAGAGGTATACCTACTTTTAACATTTGATTGATTATTCTAAATAAAAATCTTCCGTCAGAGTATGCCTGGATATTCATTATTCTATAGATAAAAGATGTTTGGTATTTTATACCGTACAAATATCCAAAAAACAATATAAGGGTAACAGCTATAGAAACAGCCAAGGCAGAATAAGCAAAGGTATAGTTAAAATAGGGCGGAATATCAAGAAAAGGGACAATAGCCGCATTTGAAATTTTCAATGTAGCTATCTCTTGCTGTAGAGTATCCAGATATTTAATTAAAAAATAAAAGCTCAGTATTATTATCGAAAGGGGGGTAAATACAGGGTATATCATCTTTGCTATCAAGTTAGAATCAGATTTCTTTAATGAATTTACAAGTTTAAGCCCCTGAACCGTATTTACACTGTTTACCAATAATCCATATTGAAACTTATTGATCAGTTTATTTTGAAATAACACATCTTCCAATGTGTGTTTACCGCTCTCAAGCTGTTTAATTGCCAGTTCTAAATTTGTTTTAAATTTAGTTTTTCTTGTTATTTGTTCACTGTATAATATTAAAGATTGTCTTGTATTTGTTCCATTTTCTAATTTTGTGATTAAATAATCTATCAAAAACTGTTCATATGGATCTTGAATAAACGACATTAGAAACCTTTTAGACTTTTAAGAGTTACTATAAATACTATCTCTCTTCTAACGTATGATTTTGAGTCACTACCACCTATTGCAAAACCCTCTATTGGTAAAATACCCTCATACTCTTTTGCGTCGTCATGGACAATTATTGAACCAACTACAACTGTTTCACCTAAATTTATCTCTTTTGAGATATTATAGCTTTGATCTTTATATTCAGGAAGTTGAATAGTAAAATTATCAAAAGTGGTATCTTTTAATTTATTTAGTTTTTTTATATTTGGAGTAATATTTAAAAATATTTTATCTCTGCTTATTTTAGCAAGTGCCGTTAGGGAGGTACCGTCTTTTATCGTACCCACTCTTGCTCTTATGCTTATATTATTATTTTCAAGTATTGTTTTGTCTATCTGTTCAAGATAATCGGTATTTTGACTTAAAGATTGAACTGTAGGTATATTGTTTTTTAGCACTATCATGTTCTTGCTATAGTTTAAGATATGCCCTATTTGGTTATTTGCGCTTGCAGTTAATTGGTCTAGTTTTTGAAAATTAAACCCCGAACCTGTTATATTTATATTTGGAGTACCGTCAAATCTGCTAAATGTCCCTTTTGTATCTTTCCCCCCTGCTGAAAAACCGGCTATTCCATACTCTTGGGACTTATTTAAGATCAGTTCTATCCTCTCAAACTCTATTATAGCCTCTTTAGAGAAACTTTCCTCATAAGCTCTTACTACATCTCTAACCGCATCTTCAATATCTTTTGTGGACTTTAGATAGATCAAACCACTTGATTTATCTATATGGTAAGAGGAGCTTTTATCAGAAGAGGTGATATTTTTTATCATACTGTTAAGCTCATCATATAAAAATACGGAAGAGATATTGCTTACTCTATTTTGACCTGATGTTTCTTGTGAAGATGTTTCTTGTGATGTTCTTAAATTCATCATGGGAATATTTAATTCAATAACAACATTTTTATATTTTGTCAGATTTATTTTTTTATCTTTATAGTTTATATCAACATAGAAATTTCTACTGTTCTGTAAAGTATTTATAGCATCTATAAGACTGTCTGACTTTACAAGTATAAGTTGATCTTTAAAATTACCCATATCGTTACCTACGGATATCTCAAATCCTGATTTTAAAGTTATCAGTTTTATAAGTTCATCTGCCGAGATTTCCCCCTCCAGCTTAAAAGGGATTTTCGAAAAAAGAAGTTTTTCACTTTCACTTTTATCTACAACTTCCACAATATCCATAGAGTTTATCTTTTTTATTACCAAAGCTTTATCAACTACCGCACTTAGATATCTGCTTAGTTTTAAAAAAGAGTCTATTTTAACTCTGCTTTTCGGTATAAGCATATCACCGCTTTTTAAGTAATAATATTTACCGTCAATGAGTTCTAACTCTTTTAATACGGCACTTAAAGATTTATCTTTCAAGATTGAAACATAGTTTTTAGCTGGATCTTCCCTTTTTACCAATGTTTCAGAATAAGAGTTCTTTATCTTATAATAGCTTGTTTCATTAATATCCTTTTTTGCTTTTTCGATCATCTGATCGTTGAAGCTTTTTAGGCTGCATCCGGATAAAAAAACAACTGCTATTAACGATAAATATTTAAGTTTCATACTTACTACTTAATACTCCCCGCAGGTATATCTTTGAAATATATAGTAAACATCCCGTCTGTATCTGTACCTGTGTCTGTGTGACCTGTTTTTTGTGAATCAAAGGTACCGTTTGTATCAAATATTGTTCTATCGGTATCTACAGTGGCATTACTATCCACATAAGCTATATCTTCAAGGTCTGCAGCCATTTGAACCTCCAGGAAATCCTTTACACCGTTTAAACGCTCTTGTATTTTTACGAAGATACCCGGTCTGTCTGTTGTAAGGTTATCGGCATCAAGAGGAACCACAAGTGATATCTCTAGATCAGCATTACCCGTGGCTGTACTTCCCCCAAAAGAGATCGCTTTATATCTATTATATTGGTCATTTGTTGTATCGCCGTCATTATCCAAAGAATTTAAAATCTGACTATTAATTAGACTATCAAAATAACCCAAAGAAGCTAAACCCTCTAAAGTTTGGGATCTTTTAGGATGGGTTCCCGCGTCATTTTCAATAGCCTTACTTTTATTGGCAAGTGAAATACCCGTTTTTATATTGTTTATCTCCGTAAATATTACCGACTTTTGTGCAACCGCTTCTATTTTATCTCCTGTTCCTCCAAATGTTTGAAACATGTAAACCATCGCTACAACTATAACCACTATCATTGCTATCAACTGAGGCATTTTTTTTCTCCTTTTTATTTATATTATTTGTATATAGTACATTGAATGATCCCGTCTGAATTTGTACCGTTTATATTTACAAAATCAGAAGTTCCTTCATCAAAAGTGTTTATGTATGTGTCAAAATCTCCAAAAGATAATTTTTCACAATATCGATCTCCTATAAACATCTCAGCAAATACACTTTTTCTCATTAGAACCGCTTCTAAATGCATATCGATCAATAGTTTATAAGAACTTGAATCACTTATATTAGGTATAAGCTGCCAAACAACTTCACTACCTTTAAATTGTAACTTTGAATTTAAAGATACTCCGCTAAGTGTAGAATTACCCAAAATCAAATTCCTTGTTTTTAACTGTTCAAAATTTACCGTATCTAAAGAGTTACCCTCTTCAATATACTCATCAACAGCCTTATCAATAAAAGAGATCATCCTTTTCATCTGTTTGACCTCACTTTGTATAGCTGTATAATCCACCTCAAATTTAGTAAACATAAAAACAATAGAACCGACTATAGCCATAATCGAAGCCATGAAATAAAACATACGACACCTTTAATAACTATCTTATTAAATTATAGCAAAACTTTATTATATTATCAATATTCATAATAAAAAAATATATTGAGAAAAACTTTTGAAAACTAATTAATAGACAATAGTGTGTATTTTTGTAAAATAAGAAAAATGTCACAAAAATATAAAAGCTAACTTAAAGTCTCTTT
>JAYEMD010000155.1:0-70713 GCA_034717895.1 Campylobacterota bacterium
TCATAGATTTTAAAAGCAGGGAGTTTGTTGTTGAGCTTATTGCAGCTAAAGGCTGTCTCCACTGATGTGCTATCATACTTAGCATCTCACCCATTTGTGCTAGTCTGCTTTGATGCATAAGGTATTTCTCTTTTTCTTTTGATAGAGTAATATCACTATACACGCCCAATAGACCCACAGGATTACCGTTTTTGTTAAGGAGAGGCATTTTTGAAGTAAGTAGTGTTTTCCTTTCACCGTTTTTTGTAGTTTGAAACTCTTCAAAATTTAGTTTTGGTTCTAAAGCCTCAAGTACCTCTTTGTCATTTTGTCTATAAAATTCAGCTTCTTCCTTTTCCCAAAAATCATAGTCACTTTTACCTATGATTTGAGATTCATCTTTAAGTCCACAGTCCTCCAGGTATAATTTATTGGCAAGTATATAATCCCCTGAAGTATCTTTTATAAATATACGCATAGGTACTGTGTCCAAAACATTTTCTAAAAGAATATTTGCTTTTTCAAGAGAGTTAAAACTATTATTTAATTGTGATGATATATGAATAAACTCTTTTTCAATCGAAACAAGTTCATTATCATCTTTTGAGATCTCTATGTTTGAATCTGTTTTTTTTATCCCTTTTATATTAGTTAAAAGTTTTTGTAGGGGGTAAATAATATTATAACGTGCAAAGATTCCCGAAATGTACAAAAAGATTATTAAAATAATAATTAAATAAAGAATAATATCTATCATACTATTCTTTATTTGTGTATCAAGGTTTTTTTTGGAGTATTCAGATATTACATAAAACTTTTCCTTATTTATTAAGTTATATGATCTAAACTTTAAAAAACTTTGATCTATATTTAAAAGAGTATTTTCATCTACACTATTTAGAATATCATAGTTAATATCTTTTATAGGACTAGTATCAATTTTGAAGTATTTTGTAATAATACTAAATTTATTGTTTATGTTTTTAAAAAACAATTTCAAACTCTCCGTATTTAAAGAGTAACCAAGTCTTATGTAACCAACTAGCTCTTTGTCGTTAAATATTTCAGATTCTCTTATAAGTAATAATTCATTTTTATCTTTTCTTATAAGAAAATATGTTTTATTTATATTGGATATATCAATATTTTTTGGAACTTCTTTTATCTTGTTACCTTTAAAATCAACAAAAGAAAGTTTATTGTTTTCAACGGTTGTTATCCCTTCAAATAAAGTATTTTTGATAATCTTTCTAGCAGCTACTAGTTGTTTATCTTTTGTAAAAAATGCAGTTGATATAAGTTTTAAGTTTATAGATAACCCTTTTGTATTAGCTATAAGCTTTTTTTTCTCTATATCAAAGATATTTTTATCATAGTGTTTAGTATCTTGATATGAAGATATCACATATAATGAAGATATTATATCTTTGTTTGTAGATATAATCTTTATTTTTTCCTCTAAAGCTTTTTTGTAGTTTTCAATAGTGTTGTTAAATACATCAATATTATGCTGTGTTTCAGATAATGCAGTATCCTTTGCAAATTGATATATAGAGTTATAAAATAGATAAGTACTTAATAGTAGTGTCCCTAAAATTGAAAAAAACAGTAGAAAAAATAGTTTATGTGCTATTTTTATATTTGAAAGTTTTTTCAAAATATGGGCTCTACTTTATAAGCATTTGCTTTTGTGACCATTGTTGTGCTTATAGTTATATTTTTTCTTACTTTTTTACCTTTTATATATGATACTATAGCTTCTACACCCTCTTTACCACAGGTGTCATAGGTGAAGCTTATATCTTGTTTATTATTCAAGATTGCTGTTTTTGCCTCTTTGATATAGTCTATACCCACACTTAATATTTTGCTTTTTTTCTTTTTGTTCATAACCATTCTTACACCGCTTAACATACTGTCACTATGTGAGTATATTGCATCAAACTTGATATTGTTTTTGTATATATCCTCCATAACTTTAGCCGCATCAGCCCTTAAAAAATTTGCAGTTCTTTTTATAACTTTTATATCTGGATATTTGTTTACTATTTCCATAAACCCTTTTGTTCTTAAAATAGTGGGAGTTGCACCTTGAATACCCTCTATCATTAAAATAGTACCTTTGCTATTTAATTTATCTACTAGAAAACGGGCTGCTTTTTTAGCTATGAGTATATTATCCGGTGATATAAAAGTGTTGTAGTTATCAGTGGTGATACCTCTGTCTAAAAGGATCACTTTTATACCCTTGCTTTGAGCTTTCTTTAAAACTTTACTTGTGAGATTTGAATTTATCGGACTTGTTATAATAAAGTCATAATTGTTTTTTATAAAATACTCTATATCTAATATTTGGTTTGAAATTTGAGAGTTTGCATCTTTTACAGTAAGGTGAAGATAGGGATATTTAGCAATCTCGTTTTCTACATCTTTTACCTGTGCTAATCTCCAATCATTATCCATAGTATCCTGTGCAAAACCTACCTGGTAATCTTTTGCACTTATTGAGTCGATAATAATCAACATTAAAAATAAAAACAGTTTCATTAAAGTCCTTTCAAGGTACTAAATATATTTTATCAGATCTTATTTAAATTTGAATACTTTTTGGGAGATGAATTGTTAAAATAATATCATCTTAATAAAATGTAATTTTTTTGTAACTTTTATTATTTATCACTATCAAATTAATCATTAGATAAAATTCAAACTATAATAAATAAAAATCTAAAAGTAGTGATAATGACGCAAGAACAATATAATAAACAAATAGGAACCCTTATTAAGTGGTCAAAAGCTTATTATGTATACGACAATCCAATAGCAACGGATGAGGAGTACGATAAGTTAGCTAGAGAGTGCTTGGCTTTTGAGCAGTTAAATCCCGATAAAACAGATTCAAACTCTCCAAATAAAAGAGTAGGGGGGATGGTACTAGATGGTTTTAACAAGGCAAAACACCTTAGCCGTATGTGGTCTCAAGAGGATGTTTTTAATACAGAAGAATTGGAAAACTGGATCAAAAGAGCAAAAAAAGTTGAAGAGAATTTAGATTATGTGTGTGAACCAAAGTTTGACGGGGCAAGTTTAAATCTTATCTATGAAAACGGCATCTTAAAACAGGCCATCACAAGAGGTGACGGAAGTGTGGGTGAAGATGTGACCAACAATGTTAAAACAATACATTCTATACCTTTAAGTATTGACTATAAAGCTCTTATAGAGATTAGAGGTGAAGTTGTTATAAAAAAAGGTGACTTTAAAAAGATAAATGTGTTAAGAGTTAAAAACGATGAACCCCCTTTTGCAAACCCGCGTAATGCTGCAGCTGGAAGTTTAAGACAGCTTGACCCAACTATAACAGCTCAAAGAAAACTTTTCTTTTATCCTTGGGGTATCGGTGAAAATAGTTTAGATATAGATAAGGCCTATGAACAGATGCAGTTTATATATGAACTTGGATTTTTAGAACCGCCTATGAGAGTACAAACAAAAAATATAGAAGAGATTGAGAAGTTTTACCATAAAGTGATAGCTGCCAGAGATTCTATAGAGATGATGCTTGACGGGATGGTTACAAAAATAAACAATATTCAAACACAAGAGGAGCTTGGTTATACGGTAAAGTTTCCAAGATGGTCATGTGCATATAAATTTCCTGCTGTTGAGAAATCTACAAAGGTTCTGGGTATTATACTTCAAGTTGGTAGAACAGGTGCTATTACACCTGTTGCACAAGTGGAGCCTACACTTATAGACGGTTCAACGGTAAGCCGTGCCACACTACATAATTTTGACGAAATAAAAAGACTTGACCTAAAGATAAATGACGAAGTTATTATTATAAAAAGCGGTGATATCATCCCTAAGATAACAAAAGTATTAAAAGATAGACGTAACGGAACACAAAAAGATATAGAGATACCTTCTGCTTGCCCAAAATGTGGAAGTGAGCTTCTTGTGGAGGATATACTAATAAAGTGTCAGAATCTTGACTGTCCAAGCAGGGTCGTAAACTCTATAATATATTTTGCTTCAAAAAATTGTATGAATATTGACGGACTTGGAAATAAAATAGTTGAACTTCTTGTAAAAAAAGAGAAAATAAAAGATATATTGGATCTTTACAGTTTAAAATATGAAGATCTTGAAGGTTTGGAGAGTTTTAAGGAAAAAAAGATCAATAATCTTTTAAATGCTATTGCCGCAACAAAAGGTAGTGAACTTCACAGAGTTATAAATGCACTGGGAATTGAACATATAGGTGAAGTAGCCAGTAAACAGCTATGTGATGCATTTGGTAAGAGAGTTTTAGATGTTACCTATGATGAAGTTATAGCACTTGACGGGTTTGGTGAACAGATGGCTAATAGTTTCTTAGAGTTTATTAGAGTAAACAAACCGTTGGTTATTAAGCTTTTTGACTACATAGCTCCTAGCGTTGAGGAAGTTGTCGAAGCAGATGATAATCCATTTAAAGATAAAACTGTAGTTCTTACGGGAACAATGAGCGAATCAAGAGGTGATATAAAAAAGGTACTGGAATCGTTAGGTGCGAAAGTAGCGGGTAGCGTATCTAAAAAGACCGATTTCTTAATATATGGGGAAGATGCAGGCAGTAAATATACAAAGGCTATAGATTTAGGGGTAAGTGCAATAACGGAAGAGCATATGAGAGATATGTTAAAATAAAAAAGCCCTCTTAGAGAGGGGGGTTTATTTTTTATAGTTTCTTATGTTGTTTTAGTTTTTTCTCTACTTTTCGTCTCTCCGTACCTTCGTAGTCAAGGTCTACAAGATTTTCCCTTATGTGAACTTTTTCTTTTCCTAAAACTTCTTTAGTTTTTGCATCTTCAACAATCTTTTGTGCTATATCATTTGATTGTACTGCAACAATGTTTGTCTCATGAGCTATTTTAGCACTTTCTTGTGTTTTTTTGTCAAGCATAACTACGGCATCGTTGATCTGGGCAATTCCTTGTTCTTGCTCTTTACTTGCATGTGCTACTGAGGCTATCAGTTTTATGGTGTGGTCGATGTTATCATTTAATTGCTCATATCCCTGTATCATATCGTTTGCAATAGTTTTTCCTTCACTTGCTTTAAGTGTTGCTTTTTCTACAAGTGTTTTTATCTCATTCGCAGCTTCTGCCGATCTTGATGCAAGATTTCTAACCTCTTGTGCAACAACTGCAAAACCTTTACCCGCTTCTCCGGCTGTTGCCGCCTCTACGGCTGCATTTAATGATAGGATATTTGTTTGAAATGCTATTTGATCAATAACTGAAATAGCTTCATTAATAGAGGTGACTTCATTATTTATATTATCCATAGAGATAGCTGTCTTATTGGCTAGCTCTTTACCATTGTTTGCAGATTTTGTTACATTATTTGCATATCGCGTCATTTGAGTTGTATTTTCATTACTGTTTTTAATATTTGATGTGATCTCTTCAAGTGATGCAGATGTTTCCTCTAAAGATTTTGCCTGCTCTTGTGCCGCAACATTGATTGTGTGTACGTTTTGTGCAAGGGTATCTGCACCTTTTTGCAGTGCAAGACCGTTATGAAGGTTCTCTAAACTAAGGTCAGACAAAGATTTTCCAAGTTGATTGATACCGTTTGCAAGTCCTATTATATCTTCTTGCATCCCCGTAGTATCAATTGTATGCGTATAGTTATTATTTTTATACTCTTCAACTATTTTTAGCATATCTTGGATAAATGCATCTTTACTCTGTGCTGTTGCAATTGCTTCAAGTGCTTTATTAATGTTTTGAGAATACTTAACAAACTCCCCTTTTAAACCTGAAGGATACATTTTTCTATGTGACTGCCCTTTTGATATAGCTTCAAGTGCACTATTTAAATCTCGTGTAAATATCTCCATTTGATCAAGTACATCATTTATATTCCAAGCCAATTGACCTACCCGTGTATTTTCATTTATTTTTGTAACTCTATTATAAAGAATACCGTGAGAGGCTTCACTGGTTACATTATAAATATTTTTTACTTGATTTAGATTATCCCCAAGTATCTTATTGCCAATAATGTATAAAGTAACAGAAAAAACCGAGGATAAAATTGCCAAGATTGTAATAAGTTGCGGATTTAAAATATCTATAAAGAATATCATTGAAATATTAAACATTAATATTGTTGAAACAAGTGTGGTTAAAATATAGTTTTTTAAAAATCCAAGTGTTTGCATAAATTTCATTAGATATCTCCTTGTAGTGATAACACTAATTGATCGTAAGTAGTATTATTTTGAGCTAAAAAATCCATTAAAAAATCAACACTTTTATGAACACCGCCTGAATTCTCCAAGGATACCATTTGTCTATATATGGGTTCTATAGCGTCTATAGCACTCTGGTTTGCTTTTCTTCTTACGGAAGTGTATCCTACAATATTCCCTTTCTCGTCATAATCAGCAGTTATATTGGTAAATACCCAATAGTATCCACCGTGTTTTCTTAAATTTTTTACAAAACCAAAAAACTCTTTGCCTGATTGGATTAAATCCCATGCCAATTTAAACGCAGCTTTTGGCATATCCGGATGTCTTACAAGGTTGTGATTTTTACCTATTAGTTCACTTTCATCATATTCTGCCATCTCCATAAATATTTGATTGCAGTATGTTATGATCCCTTTTGTATCGGTTTTAGATACAATAAAGTCATCTTGATTTAGTTTCTTTTCTTCATCTCTCGGTGTTATCTTATTTTTACTCATATTACTTCCAACTTCTAATTTAGAATATAACGAGATTATAGTGAATATTGATTGTAAGATAACTTAAAGTTTACATAAGTAATGTATTTAATTCTTTTTCATTATATATTTTTATATTTATACTATTTAAATAAGAAACAGTTATACCGACTCCTTTTATTTTATTTGAGCTAAACGTACCGTCATATATATATTGATTAGAACATGAGGGTGAGTTACTTTTGAGTAATGCTTTTTTTATATGGTTCTTTTTGCATAGTTCAAGTGCTTTTGAAGCACCTTTTAAAAACTCATTTGTTTTATCATTATTCTTTTTATCTATAACTTTAATTGGGTTCAATGATATAATCTCACATGGAACTCTTGGTGTTGGCAGACCACCTTCAACTTCCGGACAAAACGGGAAAAGTTCAAATTTACTTTTTAATTCTTCTATTGTAGTTTCATCAAGTTTGTTATGTGAACCGTTATATTTTACAAGCTCTCCTAAAAGACAGCTGCTTATTAGAAGTTTTTCTTTTTTCATAATTATATATCCTAAATAAAAAAACCCCGACCGTAGTCGAGGTTAGTAATATAGAGAAGAGAACTATTAAGTTCTTGCACTCAGCAAGGACATTAAGTTCTTGCTTCCTCTCTTCTTTGTAGATATTCCCAGTCTTTATTAACTCTTTTTTGCCACTCTTCGATTAAGTATTCGTTTTCCGGCTTAAATAAGTGTTTAAATCTTGGTTGAACACCCAAGTAATCTCTTACAGGAACGATATTTTTTGGTCTGTAAGTGATGTTTAGTTCTCTACCGTCAATGATCTCATATAATGGGAACACAAGTGAATCTGTAGCCATATCTGAAACTTCGATTGTTTGGTGGATAGGGAACTTCCACTCAGTTGTACATGCAGACATAGCATTGATATATACAGGTCCTTTAGTATCAAATCCTCTTTGTACTTTTTTAACCATATCTTTCCATTTATTTGGAGCGATTTGAGCTACATATGGAGAACCGTGTGCTGCCATGATTTGTAGCATATCTTTTTTGTGTTGCTTTTCACCGTATGAGTGAGAACCAGCCGGTGTAGTTGTAGCACTTGCACCGATTGGTGTAGCAGATGATCTCTGCCCTCCGGTATTTGCATATACCTCATTATCAAGACATACATACATCATATCGTGTCCTCTTTCAAAACATCCAGAGATCCATTGGAATCCGATATCGTAAGTTGCACCGTCACCACCAAATGCGATGAATTTAGGCTCAGGAGTATCAGCAGGGATTCTACCTTTTGCTCTTAATGCTTTGTTTGCAGTTTCTGCACCTGCAATTGCCGTAGAAGAGTTCTCAAATCCAATATGGATCCATGAACAATCCCATGAAGTATGTGGATAGATAGCTGTACAAACTTCAAGACAACCTGTTGAAGCAGATACAACTAAGTTATCATTTGTCGCATTTAAAATCTCTCTAACAATAATTGAGTGAGCACATCCCGGACATAGTACGTGAGCTCCCTCAAATCTTTCTGCAGCTGTAGAGAAAGATTTTAAGTTTTTAATCTCTTTATTTCCTTGTGGTTTACCTAATAAACTACTCATTTTTTATCCTTGTACACTATAGTATTTTAATTCTGGTCCTCTAACACCGATCCATCTTTGGATAGAACCGTTAAGTTTACCAGCTTCTACTTCCGCTTGAGCATCTCTGTAGATTTTGCTTAAATTTTCAATATTGATATCTCTTCCACCTAGACCGTAAATAAGGTTGCTTAATAGCGGTCTAGCATTTGTGTTGAATAATGCAGCAGCAATATCGTTGTATAATAGACCGGTTTGTCCACCAGGAGCAGATCTGTCCATACATACGACAGCTTTAGCATCTTTTAATTTTTCAGCTAATTGATCCATTTGAGTAGGTCTGAAAACTCTAGGCATAATAACACCGGCTTTGATACCCTCTTCTCTCATCTTATCACAAGCTACTTGAGCAGTTTGGTAAGTTGTACCCATACATACGATAACTACTTCAGCACCATCCATTCTGTGCTCTTCGATCATATTGTATTTTCTACCGCTAACTTTTGCATACTCTTCAAAAACTTCTTCGATAACTGATACAGAATCCATCATCGCTTTGTTTTGTTTAGCTTTATGCTCAAAGTGCCAGTCTGATTCAGTTTGTACCCCGTGAGTTACAGGCTTGTCAAAGTTTAACATAGAGTTAACTTCTTGGTAGTCTCCAACAAAATCATAAGCTGCATCGTCAGTTAATGGTCTAACGTTTTGAGCTTTATGAGAAGTCAAGAAACCATCTTGGTTAACGATAACAGGAAGTCTAACATCTTTGTTTTCACCGATTCTAAATGCACATAGTACTAAGTCGTAAGACTCTTCCGGAGTACATGCATCGATAGATATCCAACCAGATTGGTTAGCAAGATACATATCTGAGTGGTCACCGTTTACATTTAGTGGAGCTGCTAACGCTCTATTGATCATACATAATACGATTGGAAGTCTCATACCAGAAGCTTGGTACAGTGTCTCAACCATAAGTGCAAGACCTTGAGATGAAGTTGCAGTTGCCGTTCTTGCCCCTGCCGCTGAAGCACCGATACATCCCGACATTGCAGCATGCTCAGATTCTGTCATGATCATCTCACCGTCAACATAACCGTTTGCATCATGAGAAGCGTATGCTTCAACTGTACCAGTTGAAGGGGTAATAGGATATGCAGATACTACATCAACACCGGCTTGTCTTAATGCATGAGAATTTGCAACATTTCCGTCCCAAACTTCTACGTCGTTTAGTTCCATCTGTCTTTTATTTCTATACATAGTATTATTCACCTTTCTTTTTCTTCTCTGGCCATGCAGTCAGAGCGTCTTCATTTTTAGTATTTTCATCAAACATGATAAGTGATTTAGGGTTTGTAGGACAAACTTCCGAACAGATTCCACAACCTTTACAATGGTTATAGTCAATTCCTACCATCTCTTTATCTCTGGAGATAATAGAGGTATCCGGACAGTATAACCAACAGTTTTGACAGTCGATACAAAGATCAACATTCCATACCGGCTTTACAACTCTCCAGTCACCAACGTACTTGTTCATAGAGTTTGTTTCTGCAACCGGTCTATTTTCCGGTTGTACATCTACAACAGTATGATCAATCTCATCTTCAAAAGAGAAAACTGCCGCACCTAAAACCAGATCATCCCAACCTTTGTTCCAGATTGAATCTTCACCGAAATCACTTTTATATAATTTATCTACTAATTCACTATTATTTTGTGCCATAATATACTCCTACTTAACTTCGTCATATGCTCTTTGGATAGCAAGCATATTTGCATCAATGATCTTTTCCGGAAGTTTTCCAAGAACAGTTTTCATTGCTTCTTTAAAGTCATCAATTGGATGAACTTTACTTATTTGCATAAATGCTCCAAGAACAGGAGTATTTGGGATTGGTCTACCAATAGTCTCTTGTGCGATTTTTAAACAGTCAACAACGTATACATTGTCCTCTTTCCCTTGTAGTTCAGGAATTAATGAAATTAATTCGTCTTTTTCAAGGTGTGAAGTGATAATGTATTTTGTTTTTTCAGTACAGTCTTCTGTAATATTATCTGTATAAGCCAAACCTGGATCGATTACGAATACATAATCAGGTACCATATATCTTTCATGGTTTAATAACTCATTGTCATCAACTCTATTGTAAGCCGTCATACCAGCTCCTCTTTTTGCAGAACCGTAAAATGAGAAAGCTTGTACTTGCTTTCCTGTTGCTGCCAATACTGAAGCAAGTCCTTTTGCACCTGTTACAGCACCTTGACCAGCTCGGCTATGCCATCTAATCTCTAGCATTTTCTCTCCTTAGTTTCAAACGTGTATAATTGTTACCAAATGATAGACAATTACAACTTATATTATCCTTTAGAACTATATCTTTTGAATTGATTTTACAGCTTCGAGTGAATCATTCACAATATGTTCTGTAAATATTGATAACTCTTCTTTCTTTCCGTATCCGCATAGTACAGCTACACTGCTTATTTTTGCTTCATTTGCAGCTATTAGATCAAGCTTGGTATCACCTATCATATATACATCTTTTGTAGCCCCTATATTTAAATTTTCAAGTGCTTTTAATATCGGTTCCGGGTGTGGTTTTGGATTGACAACCTCTTGTCTGCCTATCATAGTTTCAAAATAGTGAAGAAGTTCAAGTTTTTCCAATAATACTTTAGAATATTGTGTTGTTTTTGTTGTTACAACGGCAAGTGTTGCAAAGCTTGAAGCAAGTTTTACGGCTTCAACTGCATTTGGTAAAAGTATTGTTTTATCATTAGCGATAATTTGATAATTTTCTTTATAGCTATCAACAAAATCCCAAACTATATTTTTCGGTACACCCAAGGTATGAAACATCACATCAAGAGGGTATCCTATCTCTTTTGTTATATCTTCTATTTTCCCTTTAAACTCAAAATCGTGTTTATCAAAAGCGTAGTAAAAAGATTCTAAAATAGCTTCCGTACTGTCTATTAAAGTACCGTCTAGGTCAAATAATATTGTTTTTTGTTTTTTCATATGATTGTTTTATTCCTTTATCCATTCATGTTGATTGTGCATTATACCTACAAGTGCAGGTTTTACATTTTTTATAGTTTTATTTACGGTTGTGATACTATTTGGAACATATAAGAAAAGATACGGAAGATCTGAAGATATTTTGGCAAATATATTTTGATATATTTTTGCCAGTTTTGTTTTATCTATTGTTACCTCACCTTCTTCTATTAGTCGGTCAACTATTTTGTTTTTGTATCCAATAAAATTAAAACCGCCGGTTTTGTCACTGCTGCTGTGCCAGATACTTCTGGCATCCGGTGCAAGGGACATACTCCATCCTAAAATAATTGCATCAAAATTTCTTGGATGTACTACCGTATTTAAAAATGCCTGCCACTCCATTATTCTTATTTTCATTTTTATATTAGATTTTTGAAGTTGGTATTGAAGTATTTGTGCAGCATTTACCCTTATACTGTTATTTGCATTTGTTATTACGGTAAATTCAAAGGGGTTGTTTTTATCATACCCTAAACTTTTTAATATCTTTTTTGATCTTTCTATATCTTGTGTCGGGGTTTTAACATCTTTGTTAAAAGCAAAGGTTCCCGGTAAAAACGGTCCGTTACACACTTTAGCATGTCCAAAGAAAAGTATATCAAGAAGCTCTTCCCTATCAATAGCATAACTTAAAGCTTCCCTTACTCTTTTATCTCTAAATTTACCACTTTTTAAATTAAATCCCATATATGTAAAACTAAAACTTTGTTTTTCATATATATTATAACTATTTTTAAAGTTCTTATCTATTTGTCTATCAATTTGAATAGGGGATAAACTTCCTATATCTAGTTGTTTTTGTTTTAACATATAAAATGATGTTGTAGGATCCGGAACAAATTTATAATTTATAGTTTCTATTTTCGGTACCTTATCAAAATAGTTTTTATTTACATTTAGTATGATATCTTTTGAGATCTTTAGTTCATTTAGCATATAAGGTCCCGTACCTATAGGGTTTTTGTTAAACTTACTTGTCATAATATCTTTTTCATCTTTTAAAATATGCTCAGGGAGAATCCCGGTCATCCATATCTCCAACGCTTTAAAGTAGGGTTCTTTGTATATTATTTTTAAAGTATGATTATCTAATGCTGTTACACTTTTTACTTTTATAAAATTAGTAGTTACGGGGGTGTAAATCTTAGGGTCATTTATAGTTTTGTATGTAAACAGTAGATCTTTTGCACTAAACGGTTCACCGTCATGCCATAAGATATTTTTTTTAAGTTTTATTATTAGAGTAGTATTGTTTTCAAATTTATAAGAAGATGCAAGATCTTCAACTACATTTCCATCTTTATCGTATTTAAAAAGACCGTTAAATATCCAGCCGCTTATTTCGCTGCTTGCGCTGTCTATTGAAAGTATAGGGTTTATTCTGCTTGGGTTTGATGATATGGAAAGGTTTAAAGTGCTTCCATATATAAATGTTGATAATAAGATTAATGTGATAAGTTTTTTCATAAGTGATTGTATATAAAAAAAGCTGAAAAGATTTCTCTTTCCAGCTTTTGTAAAATAAGGTAAAGTACCAATTATCTTTTCGAGAACTGTGGGCTTCTTCTTGCTTTTCTCTTACCTGGTTTCTTTCTTTCAACTTTTCTTGAGTCTCTAGTAAGAAGACCATGAGGTTTAAGAACTGCTCTGAATTGCTCATCATAAGCAACTAAAGCTCTTGAGATACCGTGTCTTAAAGCATCAGCTTGTGCAGAGTATCCTCCACCTAAAGTTTTAGCTACAATGTTTACAGATTCTAATTGTTTAGAAACTTCTAACGGTTGTCTAACTCTTTTTTTAAGAGCTTCGTGACCACCTAGCCATACGTTTAATGGTTGACCGTTAACAGTGATATCACCTTTACCAACTTCTAGCCATACTTTTGCAATTGCCGTTTTTCTTCTTCCTGTTGCGTATATTTTTGCCATTTATTATCCTTGTACCTGTGCTGTATGTGGGTGATCTTCACCTGCATATACTTTTAAGTTTTTAAGTATTTTTGCACCTAATTTAGTTTTTGGTAACATACCTCTAGTTGCTAGTTTGAATAATTTTTCAGGATTATTCTCTAACATATCTGACATTTTATGAGTTTTTGTACTACCGAAATACCCTGAGTGAGTAAAGTAGTTTTTGTCCTCTAATTTAGCACCTGTAAATTTAACTTTTGATGCATTAATGATAATTACATTATCTCCACAATCTACATTTGGCGTAAATGATGGTTTTCTTTTACCTCTTAATATAGAAGCAACTTCTGTTATAACTCTACCGAATACTTTATCGGCAGCATCAATAACGATCCAGTCTTTTTTAACTTCAGCTTGGTTTATACTTTTTGTAAATTTATTCACGAACTGACCCTTTCTTAAAATAAGTGTGGAATAATAGGGTAATCATTCTTATATAAGGCTTAAATTAAGTAAGATTTAAATTAATGTTGAAAATTGTTTAGTCTTAGATTTAGAATTTAATATATTATTAATAATCTATTCAGTTACACTTAAATATAATTTTGACATGTTTGATAAAGAATTTCTAAAAACCTTAACAATTATGTATGTTGAAGATGATGAGAGCATTAGAGGCTCTTTGGGCACTATGTTAAAAAAAATATTTGGTGAAGTGATCATTTGTATTGACGGTAATGAAGGTGTGCAACAATTTAAACACTATACTCAAGATAAGAATAAGCAGATCAATGCAATAGTAAGTGATATAAATATGCCTAATTTAAACGGCATAGATATGGCAAAAGAGATAAGGGAGCTTGATACTGAGATTCCTATTATATATACTACGGCACACGGTGAATCCAACTATTTGATGGAGGCAATTAAATTAAAAATTGCTTATTATGCATTAAAGCCCATTAATATAACTGAGCTTATCCAAACCATTTCTAAAATATGTGCAGTAGAACACAATAAAAAATTAATAAGTAAAAAAGAGCAGCAGCTTACTCAATATATAAAAATTATGGATCAAATTACTACTAATTTTAAAGTAGATAGACAAGGTAATATTATTGAAGCTAATGAGATGTTAGCAGAGATATCAGAATACACAAAAGAAGAATTGCTGTTGATGAATATAGATAAGATATTACATCAAGATGCAGTTATCAAATCTCATAAAGATATTGTAGATCTTATCGGTAATAAGAGTGAATATAAAGGAAAAATAAAATTTATATCCAAAAGTGGGAATACATTTTATCTAAATACAACCGTTATGCCAAGTTATAATGATGCAACCTCTGCACTTACAGGAGCTGTATATATTGGGCTTGATCAGACAAGTGACGAACTTGAAAAACAACAAACTATGCAGCGTGTAAGAAAGAATATATTAGAACAAAGAGGCAAAGAATCTTCTTATACTGCAAGAATTAAACAATTAGAACAGGAGTTGGAGAAATACAGTACTTTACCTGTTAGTGTAAAAGATGCTGAGTTTATGAAAAATGCTTTATCTAAAGAGAGACAAAAAGTTGCATCTCTTAATTCTCAGGTTGAACATTATGAATATGAACTTAAAAATGTTTCAAGCCAAAGAAACTATGCTATAGAAGATGAACGAAATAAAAAAACTGAACTGATGAAAAAAATTAAAGATCTAAACAGAGAAAATGGAAATCTTCAGTCTAAAGTTATTGAGTTGCAGGCATTAGTTGCAAGATTAGAAGCACAAAAAAGGGGAAAAACCGTAGAGTGACTTTTATAGATTTTAAAAAGCTTCTTTTAGATGCGGAAATTAGTTTGCCTAAGTTTGCACAACTTATAAAAGTAAGTGACAAAAATATACAATCTTACAAAAATAAGGGGGAAGTCCCTAATTATATAGCAGTGATAGCAAAAACTTTTGCCGTTATGCACTCCAGTAATATAGATTACAGATCTCATATAAAAGAGCTTCGACTAGAAAAAAAGTCTAAAAACACCTGCGGCTTTAAAAAAATCAAAATTTAATAGTAATATAATATTACTAATTATCACAACTACTTATTTAAGACTATAAAAATATCACTTTTTTTTAATATAATCATCAATTCTTTACAGTTACAATTATAGTATAGATTGGTTACAGTACGGTTACAATTTGGTTACAAGGATATTTTCTTGTATTTATTTAGCAAGGCATAAGGGTGAGTTATGGATATTAAGACTATAAAGTCAATGGAAGAGGCTACAGTACAAAGTCAAAGCGGATTTGCAAGAATTGCAATAGCATTTTTATTTATTGCTGCAGTATATATTTGGTGTTCAATTACACATACGGATGTAGCAAATAACAGCTTTTTAATTATAGGGGCTGTCTTTGGTGCATATATGGCAATGAACATAGGTGCAAATGATGTAGCAAACAATGTAGGACCGGCTGTTGGTTCTAAGGCTTTAACAATGATGGGTGCAATAGTTATTGCCGCAATATTTGAAGCAAGCGGTGCATTGATTGCAGGCGGGGATGTAGTTAAGACTATTAAAAAGGGTATTATAGACCCTGGGATGTTTACCGACCCTGAGATATTTGTATGGGCTATGACAGCCGCACTATTAAGTGCAGCTATATGGCTTAATCTTGCAACAGCAATTGGAGCTCCTGTATCTACAACACACTCAATCGTTGGTGGTGTTATGGGTGCAGGTATTGCTGCAGCAGGCTTTGCCATAGTGTCTTGGGGTACTATGGGTAAGATTGCTGCTTCATGGATAATATCACCTGTTCTTGGTGGATTGATTGCTGCAGGGTTCCTTTTGTTTATTAAAAAAAGTATCTATTTTAAAGATGATATGCTTTCAAATGCAAAAAAAACCGTCCCTTTACTTATTGCAATAATGACATGGGCGTTTTCAACATATATAATTGTAAAAGGTATAAAAAAATTAATAAAAGTAGACTTTTTGGTTGCCTTTGGGGTAGGATTGGTGATAGCTGTAGCAGTTTATCTTTTAGTAAAGCCTTTAATAGAAAAAGCTGCTTCTAAACTTGAAAATAATAGAGAAAGTGTAAATACACTATTTACTATACCTCTAATATTTGCAGCAGCACTTCTTTCTTTTGCACATGGTGCAAATGATGTTGCAAATGCAATTGGACCGCTTGCGGCAATTAACGATGCAGTAATAGGTGGCGGAATATCTTCAAAAGTTGAGATACCGTTATGGGTAATGGCAGTTGGAGCTGTAGGTATAGCTATAGGTCTTGCCTTGTTTGGTCCAAAGCTTATTAAAACAGTGGGAAGTGAGATAACAGAGCTTGACCAGGCAAGAGCATTTGCTATAGCACTAGCCGCATCTATAACTGTTATTATAGCTTCTCAGCTTGGTCTTCCCGTTTCATCAACACATATTGCCGTTGGTGGTGTGTTTGGTGTAGGATTTTTAAGGGAGTACCTTTACAACACTGAGGCAAATCTTTTAAAAGAGACAAAGAAAAAGTTTAAAAAAGACAAAGCCGAGCTTGAAAAACTTCAAGAGGAGTTTGAAAAACTTGATGCAAATAAGGCTAAAACAAAAGATGATTATCAAAGAATAGTTGAACTTTATAGACTTATAGATGATACGAAAGATCTTGTAAAAGATGAAAAGAAAGATTATAAATCGGTAACTAAAATAAAATATGTAAAAAGGGATGCAGTTAAAAAAATAGTTGCATCTTGGATCATTACCGTACCTGCTGCTGCAATATTGTCAGCTTGTGTATTCTTTATGATAAAAGGTATTATGAGCTAGTGTTTAAAGCTTAAGTTAAGGGATTGTTAATAAAAATTGATTATAATTAAGCTCTTATATAAAGTAAGGGGTTGATTTGATCTATTTTTTAATATATTTATTTACTGAGGTTATGATATCCTCTTCAATTGCCTCCCAAATAGGGGGTCTAAACACTTTTTTTGAGATAATAGTATCGGCTATTGTCGGTATTTTCCTACTTCAAAATTTCAAATTTTCTTTACAAGAGAGTATAAAAAAAGCACAAACGGGGCAGATTACCCAAGAAGAGTTTATAAAAACAAATGTAGGACGTGCAATAGGTGCTTTACTTCTTATAATACCCGGTTTTTTTACTGATATTATAGGTGTTGCATTACAGTTTGGTTTTTTAACAATATTATTTTCAAAAATTTTCAAGTTCAAAAAAAACAATACCAATAACGAACATACCCAATACGGAAGTTTTCAATATACAAGCAGCAGTTTTAATAATGCAACTTACAAAAAAAAGGAGAAAAATAATGATGAGATCATTGATGTTGAAATCGTTGATGATAACAAGTCTATTAAGCACTAGTATTTTTGCAAACAGTGTTAATGATGATAAAGTTGTTATATACGAAACAAAAAAGATAACAAGTCTTATTAAAAGAAATAAAAAAGTTAAATTAAATTCAATGAATTTGGTTTTAAAAAAAGATCTTAAACAAAACGGTTGGTTTGGTTATGTCTTTAATCTTAACCTTGACGTTGGAGGAAAAAAAGCTACACAAAAACACTATGTATTTTCAAACGGTGAGATGATAGCACCTGATCTTATAAATATAAATAGTAAAAGATCATTTAGAGATACCTTATACCCGAAACTGTCAAATAGATATTTTTCAAAAGAACATTTAATAGCGGGTAATCCAAATGCAAAACACACCTTGGTGATCTTTAGCGACCCGCTGTGTCCGATATGTGTAGATGAAGTACCGATGATTATGAAAAATATCATTGACAATCCCGACAATATTGCATTGTACTATTATCATATGCCTTTAAGAATGCACCCAACTGCATCAACTTTATCAAAGGCATCTATGATAGCTTCAAACATGGGTATAAAAAATGTTGATTATAGATTATATAATGCAAACGGTAAATACTTCTACGGTGAGGATAAAGATATGAAATATGATCCTTACGAGGAGAGAGATCATAAAAAAGCACTTGATTATTTTAACAAACTGTTTAAAACAAATATAACAATGGCTCAAATAAAAGATAAAAAATGGGAAGATAAATTAAAATATGACCAAAAGATGGCAGAGGATGCTTTTGTTGGCGGTACTCCAACTTTATTTTTTGACGGTGAGATAGATAAAAAAAGAGATAAGTATGAAAAATACTTAAAATAGAAGGGAAGTTTTTGGAAAAATTAATAATAGCAACAAGAGCAAGCGATCTGGCACTTTGGCAAGCATATCATATTAAAGAGAGAATTGAAGCTTCATACCCTGATATAGAAGTTGAACTAAATAAAATTACGAGTAAGGGAGATAAAGTACTTGACAAGCCTCTGGCACTTATTGGCGGTAAGGGACACTTTACAAAAGAGCTTGAAGATGAGATGCTTGCAGGCAATGCAGACCTTGCTGTGCATAGTTTAAAAGATGTACCTACTTATATGCCCGTTGGATTAGAACTGTCGGCAATTACAACAAGACAAGATCAAAGTGATGTTTTTCTATCACATAAATATAAAAGTTTAGATGATCTTCCTAAAGGTGCAGTTGTGGGGACTACAAGTTTAAGAAGAAGAATGCAGCTATTAAGTAAAAGACCGGACCTAAAAGTAAAAGATCTAAGAGGTAATGTTAATACTCGCCTTAGAAAACTTTCTGAAGGTCAGTATGATGCTATTATCTTAGCATTTATAGGACTTCACAGACTTGATCTTTTAAAAGATATCCCGTATACTCAAAAACTACCGTTAGATATGATGATACCACCTATGGGTCAAGCAGCACTTGGTATTCAAATAATAAGTGCAAACGATAAGGTTAGAGAGATAGCAAGTATCGTAAATGATGAAAATACTTTTATCTGTACAAAACTTGAAAGAGATTTTATCTCTAAAATAGAAGCAGGTTGTTCGGCACCTGTTGCAGTAAATGCAACAATAGATAAGGATACTATTACTATTCAAAGCATGATAGGTTTTCCGGACGGCACTAATATTATGCAAAAATCATTAAGCAGCGATATTAAGAGTTGTGATAATTTAGGAAATGAATTAGCGGATATAATGATAAAAAACGGTGTCATGGATATTTTAAAAGATGCTGAAAAAATTGCATTTAAAGATGAGATGCCGCAAAGGATATAATATGAAAAGATTACTATTATATATAGTATCTTTATCTTTGTTGTCAATCTCTTTAAGTGCACAAGGGTTAAAACATACAACTTCGTACACTGAAGGTTTAAAAGATGCTATATCTCAAAAAAAGCCTATGGTTATATTTATGTACGGAAATAACTGCCCTTGGTGTTCACGTATGGAGAAAACAACCCTCAGTAATAAAGAGGTTGTTGAATACCTAAATAAAAATTTTGTATTTGTGGCATTGAATCAAGATAGAGGCGGTTTCCCAAAAAAATATACCCCAAAAGGGGTACCTACCACATATATTGTAAATCCTGAAAATGAAAGGATAATATATACAATGATGGGGTATAAAGAGAGTCAGAAGTTTTTATCAAGACTGAAACTTTAATATAAATTTAGAACAAAGGATAATTAAGATGAAATTTACAGGATCTAACGTATTAGTAACAGGAGCCAGCAAAGGTATAGGAGCTGAAGTTGCAAAAGAGCTTGCAAAATACGGTTTAAAAGTATGGATAAACTATAGAAGTAAACCGGAACTTGCAGATGCCGTAAAAGAACAAATAGAAGTAGAAGGGGGAACGGCAGCCGTTATAAAAGGTGACGTATCTGTAGAAGCTGATTGGTCAGAGATGATAAAAACAATTGTAGACAGTGACGGTGCATTATCTTATCTTGTAAACAATGCAGGTATAACAAAAGATAAACTTGCGATTAGAATGAGTGTTGATGATTTTGATGATGTTATAAATGCCAATCTAAAATCAACTTTCATAGGGTGTAGAGATGCACTGAAATCTATGAGCAAGAAAAAATTTGGAGCAGTAGTAAATATCTCCTCAATAGTTGGTGAGATGGGAAATCCGGGTCAAACAAACTATTCCGCATCAAAAGGTGGAGTAAATACGATGACAAAATCTTTTGCAAAAGAGGGTGCAGCCCGTGCTATTAGATTTAACGCTATAACTCCTGGATTTATAAGAACAGATATGACAGATGAATTAAAACAGGAAGTAAAAGATGAATATACAAAAAACATCCCTTTAAAAAGATTTGGTGAAGCAAAAGAGGTAGCTGATGCAGTAGCATTTTTACTAAGTGATCACTCAAGTTATATTACAGGTGAGATATTAAAAGTAAACGGCGGTTTATACGTTTAGTCACGTAACTTTTAATATATAGATATTAAACAGCAACTTATAAATTATATAATTTTTAATATATCTATGTTATAATATTTTGAAAATTTATAAAATAAAGGAACTTAAATGTTAGAAAAAGTAAAAGCAGTTGTAGTAGACCAATTAGATTGTAATCCTGATGAAGTAAAAGAAGATTCAAAGTTTATTGAGGATCTAGGTGCAGATTCACTAGATGTAGTTGAATTAGTTATGGCATTAGAGGAAGAGTTTGATATCGAGATTCCAGATGAAGATGCTGAGTCTATCTTAACTGTTGCAGATGCAATCAAATATATAGAAGATAACAAGTAGTAGATAAAATAGAACGGTTCTGCCGTTCTGTTTTAAACTAAATAAAGCTTATAATGTGGGTTTTGTTTAGTTTAAAATTTAAATGATAAATATAAATGTTGGAGAGATAATAGATGCAAAGAGTTGTAGTAACGGGAATAGGGATGATTAATGCACTAGGACACAGTGTAGAGGAGTCTTTTAAAGCGATTGTAGACGGTCAGACAGGTGTGGATAAGATAAGTTTGTTTGATGCTGAACAATTTTCTGCACAAATTGCTGCAGAGGTAAAAGAGTTTGATCCTACAGCAATCTTAGGTAAAAAAGAATCTAAAAAAGCGGATAGATTTATCCACTTAGGTATACACGCAGCAGTTGAAGCTATGAGTGATGCAGATATTATTACTGATAATAAGGTTGATAATTCTATAGCCGATGATTTTGGTATAGTATCAGCTTCAGGTATCGGAGGTCTTCCAAATATAGAGAAGAACTCGGTAATTTGTGGAAATAGAGGACCTTCAAAGATCTCTCCGTTTTTTATTCCATCTTCATTAGTTAATATGTTAGGTGGATTTATCTCTATTCAGCACAATTTAAAAGGTCCTAACCTTTCTGTTGTAACAGCATGTGCAGCAGGTACTCACGCAATCGGTGAAGCTGTTAAGACTATAGTTATGGGTGGAGCTTCTAAAATGTTGGTTATCGGTGCAGAGAGTGCCGTATGTGGTGCAGGTGTCGGTGGATTTGCATCTATGAAAGCATTAAGTACTAGAAATGATGATCCAAAAACAGCTTCAAGACCTTTTGATAAAAACAGAGATGGATTTATTATGGGTGAGGGTGCAGGAGCACTTGTGATTGAAACACTTGAATCAGCTCAAGCTAGAGGTGCTAAGATATATGCCGAAATTATCGGATTCGGAGAGAGCGGCGATGCAAATCATATCACTACTCCTACACAAGACGGTCCTTTAAGAGCTATGAAAGCAGCTTATAAAATGGCACAGAATAATACGGAAGGTGAACTTAAAATTGATTATGTAAATGCTCACGGTACAAGTACTCCCGTGAATGATAAAAATGAAACTGCGGCTCTTAAAGAGTTGTTTGGCGGTGCTGAAAACTGCCCTCCTATAACATCAACAAAAGGTCAGATAGGTCATTGTTTAGGTGCAGCAGGTGCACTTGAAGCAATAATCTCTATAAAAGCTATGCAAGAGGGTGTCATCCCTCCAACTATTAATCAAATCGAATCTGATGAAAATTGTGATCTTGATTATGTACCAAACTGCGCAAGAGAAGCGGAACTTAATACGGTAATGAGCAACTCATTTGGTTTCGGTGGAACTAACGGTGTTGTAATTATGAGAAAATTTGAAGCTTAGGCGAAGTGGGTAATATTATATGGCAACATATTTAGATTTTGAAGAAAGCTTGAAAAAAATAGAAGATGAGATAATTGTTGCTAAAACAAAAGCAGATGAATATGCTGTGTCGATTTTAGAAAAGAAATTAGCAGCAGAAGTTGAAAAAACTTATAGTAATCTCTCTGATTTTCAAAAGTTGAAATTAGCAAGACACCCTGACAGGCTTTATGCACTTGATTATATAAGAGGATTGATGACGGATGCTTATGAGATACATGGAGACAGACATCTTGCAGATGATCAGGCAATCGTATGTTATATTGGTAAGATAGGTGATCAAAAGTGTGTAGTGATCGGTGAACAAAAAGGTAGAGGTGTAAAAAACAAGATCAAAAGAAATTTTGGTATGCCTAATCCTGAAGGATACAGAAAAGCACTAAGAGCAGCTAAAATGGCTGAAAAATTTAACTTACCTATCCTTTTCCTGGTTGATACTCCCGGAGCTTATCCCGGTATCGGTGCAGAAGAGAGAAGTCAAAGCGAAGCGATTGCCAGAAATCTATTTGAACTTAGTGATCTTGATACTATAATAGTATCGGTAGTTATAGGTGAGGGTGGATCCGGTGGAGCACTTGCAATCTCTGTAGGTGATAAGTTAGCGATGATGAGATACAGTGTTTATTCAGTTATCTCTCCGGAAGGTTGTGCTTCAATCCTTTGGAAAGATCAAGCGATGGTAGAAACTGCCACAAATGCACTTAAAATCACATCCTCAGATCTAAAAGAATACAATCTTATAGATGATGTTATAAATGAACCTTTAATTGGAGCACACAGAAATAAAGAAGATGCTATAAAAGCTCTTGGTGATTATTTCATTGATGCAGTTGAAGAGTTAAAAAACGTATCACATGAAGAGAGACAAGCAAAAAGATATGACAGATTAATGGAGCTTGGCAGCTTCTCATAACAGGAACTTATCGACGGTATTAATACTGTCGATAGATACTATTCAATTTAATACAATCAATTTTATTATAAATATCTTCTAAGGAGATAATATGAATTTTTATTCAGTAATAATCGGTACGGAGCTTTTAAACGGAAGAAGAACAGATAGACATTTTGAGTTTTTAAATCAAGAACTTTTAAAAAGAGGCTGGGAACAAAAAGCAAGTTTTGTAATAAAAGATGAGCCAAAGTTTATTGAGGATATTTTTAAACTTATAAAAAGTGATCCTGATGCCGTTATGTTCAGTTTTGGAGGGATTGGTGCTACTCCTGACGATTATACGAGAGTTGCAGCTGCAAATGTGTTTACAAATGGGAAGATGGAGATAGATGAAACTGCAAAAAAGATGATAGTAGATAAATTTGGAGATGAAGCATACCCACATAGGATAAATATGGCAAATCTACCTCTTGATCCTATATTGTTAAAAAATGTAGTAACCAACGTACCGGGCTTTGGTCTGGAACAGAAGTATTTTTTCGTACCCGGTTTCCCTTCTATGGCACAAAGTATGGTAGTTGAAGCACTAGATAGATATTATCCTCTTAATAAATCTAAAACAAGGTATACATTAAAAGCACAATGCAGTGAGAATGATCTTATAGGTACGATGAAAAAAATACCGACGAGTGTAGATTTTTCATCTCTTCCGCAGATACATGAGGATAAGAGAGCAGTTGTTATATCCGTAGCTTCCTATAGCAATGAAGAAGCGAAAAAATATATTGATATATTCATCCGGTTTTTAGAAACAAATCATATCAAATATGTTTTGGGAGAAGATTAATATTTTTATTAATCTTCATCCTTAGTAGATCTTGCATACGGAACAGCTCTTAATCTTTCAATATCGATCTCTTTACCTGTTTTTTCACATACGCCATATGTGTTGCTGTTAATTTTACCCAAAGCGTGAATTACCTCACTTAGTTCATACTTTTGCTGTTCAAGAAGACTTTTGTGCTGTACATTGTCAGTTATCAAAGATGCAACATCTTCAATATCGCACCCTCCATCATCTGCGGCGATAACATTCATCTCATCAGATAATTTAGTGATGTTATCCTCAAGTTCACTTTTTTTATTTAAAAGCAATGTTTTAAATTCATTGATATCTATATTACTCATAATCACTCCTTTAAGGGATATATTAAAATAATATAATTTTAATTGTAAAAAGAACATTAAAATAGATTTGTTTTATTTAGAAATTATTTAGGGTTGCATGAACCGGTGTAGTCGGTGTTTTTTATTCTTTCTAAATAAACCAGCGTATGTTCAAGAACTTTTTTCTCTTCAACAAGGGGTTGCATTTTGGTGTTTTTCTCAGTTAAAGATAGCTTTTGATTTTCAACTAAACCCATAACATCACTTTGAATCTCCTCTAATCTTTCATTTATGATATTAATTATTTTCACTTTTATACCTTTTATATTTTTTTGCTATAATATCAATTCAAAATTAAATAGGGATGAAAATATGAAAGTACTATTAATAAAAGACGTAAAATCATTAGGTAAAACCGGAGAAGTAAAAGAGGTAAAAGATGGTTATGGAAAAAACTTTTTAATTGGAAAGGGTTTTGCAAAACATGCTACTCCTGAAGTACTTGAACAATGGGAAGCTGAACAGATAAAAATAAAAGAAGCACTAGCAGAAGATATAAAAGAAGCTAAGAGTATAAAAGAGAAACTTGAAAGTTCAAAATTCACTATTAAACATAAAGTTGGTGCAAACGGACATCTGATTGGAAGTGTTACCAATAAAGAGATTGCACTTGCTTTGTATGATCAAGCAGATATCGCAATTGATAAAAAACAGATCACATTAAAAACAAAAATAAAAGATATAGGTATCTATGAAGTAGACTGTAAACTTGGTAACGGTATACATGCAGATGCTAAAATCGATGTAATAGCAGAGGTGTAGATATGTTTGATGCAACAACGATACTTGCATATAAAAGTGAAAACGGTAAAGCGGTTATTGGCGGTGACGGTCAAGTAACATTCGGGGATACTGTTCTAAAAAATAATGCAACAAAAATAAGAACACTTTACAACGGAAAAGTATTAGCAGGGTTTGCAGGTAGTACAGCAGATGCTTTTAACTTGTTTGATATGTTTGAAGAGCACCTTGAGAACTCAAAAGGGGATCTTTTAAAAGCTGTTGTGAATTTTTCTAAAGCTTGGAGAAAAGATAAAATGCTTCGAAGACTTGAAGCGATGATGCTTGTATTAAATGAAAAACATATATTTATTTTAAGCGGTACGGGGGATGTAGTAGAACCTGAAGACGGTAGCTTAGCTTCAATAGGAAGCGGCGGTAATTTTGCAATAGCTGCTGCTAGAAGTTTAAAAAGACACTCAAATCTTGAACCAAAAGAGTTAGTGAAAGAGTCACTAATGGTAGCAGGCGAATTATGTATATACACAAATCAAAATATTAAATTATTAACATTAGACGAGGATGATAGATAATGGATATGACTCCAAAACAAATAGTAGAATTTTTAGATGATTATATAATAGGGCAGAATGATGCTAAAAAAACTATTGCATTAGCACTAAGAAACAGATACAGACGTATGCAGCTAAAGAGTGATCTGCAAGAGGAAGTTATGCCTAAAAATATTCTGATGATAGGTAGTACGGGTGTAGGTAAAACAGAGATCGCTAGAAGAATGGCAAAGATGATGGGACTTCCTTTTGTTAAAGTTGAAGCTAGTAAATATACTGAAGTGGGTTTTGTAGGACGTGATGTGGAGTCAATGATCAGGGACTTGGCATACGAATCAATTAATTTAGTAACAAAAGAGTATGAAGAGAAGATCCAGGATTCAATCGATGCAGAAGTTATAAAGCAGATTGTAGAGATTTTAGTTCCGACACTTCCTGAGACTGCCAGTGAAAATGCAAAAGATTCTTTTATAAAAACATATAATAAGATGGAAGCAAAAGTTTTAGACGGTTCTATCGATGATAAAAAAATTACAATCGAGTTACCTAAAAAAACACATGTAGAGATAGTTGATAGTAATATCCCTATGGATATGAGCGCTGTTAGTGAAAGTATAAATAACATGCTTGGTAAAATGGGTAAAGAGAAGATTGAAAAAGAGGTTACTATCAAAGATGCCAAAAAGCTTTTAAGATCAAGTGCAAGTGAAAATCTTTTAGATAAAGAATCTTTACAGCAAGAAGCTGTAAAAAGATGTGAGAACGGCGGTATAATCTTTTTAGATGAGATTGATAAAATTGCAACAGGAAATAACAATAAAAATCAGGATCCTAGTAAAGAGGGGGTTCAGCGAGATCTATTACCGATAGTTGAAGGATCAAACGTACACACAAAATACGGACAGATAAAAACCGACCATATATTATTTATAGCTGCAGGTGCATTCCATGTAAGCAAACCAAGTGATCTTTTACCTGAACTTCAAGGAAGATTTCCTTTAAGAGTTGAGCTTAATCCTTTAGATGAAGAGGCATTATATAAGATCCTTACAAATACAAAAAATTCACTTCTTAGACAATATAAAGCACTTTTAGATGTTGAAGGGGTAAACTTGGAATTTGATGATGAAGCAATTAGAGCTTTTGCAAATTTAAGTGTAAGTGCAAATGAAAAAGCTGAAGATATAGGTGCTAGAAGATTACATACGGTTATAGAGAAGGTTTTAGAGGATATCAGTTTCAATGCAGATGAGAATAGCGGAGAAACAATTATAGTAACTAAAGAGCTTGTTCATGAAAAATTAGAGAACATAGCACAAAACGAAGATACGGCAAGATACATTTTATAAACACATAAGATTGTATTTGTTAAAATGTATTAGAAAATAATTGGAGATAGAGATGAAGATTACAAGTTTAGATGATGTAGAAGCTCCTGGCTACGATATATGTTTTTACCATAGTGGATGTGATGCGGATGCAGATGTTATTATTTTAGATATTAATACCATTTTTGACTATGAGGAGAAGAAACATGATGCTTGTAAGGATAAGTTCACTTCTATTGCAATAATAGATGATCCAAGTGATTATGATGCTTTTAAAAATTTTGGTATAACAGCTTGGATAAAAAGAGACAATATAGATAAATTACCTGAGTTGTTGGGTGAAGTTAAGAGAAGGATGTCTTTATAGTATATGGCTATAATAGATACACATATACATCTTGATAACGAGGCTTACGCTTCAGATGTAGATAAAGTTATAAATGATGCACTTAGTGAAGGGATCAAGGCTTTCTTGATACCCGGTGCAGATCCAAAAGACCTTCCTAAAGCACTAGAACTTTCCCAAAAATATGATGAGGTGTTTTTTGCAGCGGGTGTTCACCCTTATGATTGTGAAAATTTTGATTTAGAACTTCTTGAAAAATATGCAGCTTCTCCAAAATGTATAGCAATAGGTGAATGTGGTCTTGATTATTACAGACTGCCTAAAGATAAAGATGAAAAACTTCAGAATAAAGAACTTCAAAAAAACGTATTTAAAGCACAGATAGAGCTGGCAATAAAATTGGAAAAACCTTTAATAGTACATATACGAGATGCTTCAAATGACAGTAAAAATATCTTGATTGACAATGAAGCATCTAAGGTAGGCGGTGTACTTCACTGCTATAACGCAAGTGAACATCTTCTTGATCTATCTGATAAAAATTTTTATTTTGGTATAGGTGGCGTGGTTACATTCAAAAATGCAAAAAAACTAGTAGAGATACTCCCTAAAATACCTAAGGAAAAATTATTACTAGAAACAGATGGACCCTATCTCACCCCGCACCCCTTTAGAGGTAGTAGAAATGAACCTAAATATACAAAACTGGTAGCCTCTAAAATAGCAGAGATTTTAGATATCCCTCAAGAAGAGTTAGAACAGCTTACTACAAATAATGCCAAAAAATTATTTAAAGAGTTTGAAAATATAGTTTAGATATAATATAACCTTAAATATTAAGGGGAGTTAGTATTGAAACTATTTTTTAAACTTATCTTTTTAACATCAATCTTATCAGTTTGGGTTAATGCTTCTTTGATAAATACGGCATTTGTAGACAAAGATATAAAGATTCTTGAAGAACTGGATATTAAATCAAGCTATATTACTGATTATAAATTACAAAAAGAGCTGCAAAAAAGATTAAAATTAAATAAAAACAGATACACTGAAAAACTAAACAATGCTTATCTTTTTATACCAAAAATAAAAAAGATACTAAAAGAAAATGAGATACCGTCAGCATTTTTATATTTGGTGATGGCAGAGTCAAATTTCAAACTTAGTGCATCTTCAAATAAAAGTGCCAAGGGACTATGGCAGTTTATCCCAAATACGGCAAAACACTATGGACTTGAAACAAATAAATATATAGATGAACGTATGGATATCGTAAAGTCGACGGAAGCTGCAGTAAAGTATCTAAAGAGATTACACGGCTTATTTGACAAATGGTTTATCGCGGCAATCGCTTACAACTGTGGTGAGGGAAGAGTTATCGAAGGGATAACAAGAGCCAGCATAGATATGTATTGTGAAGATGTTGGTTATAAAGAGTGTAGAAAAGATAAAAAGATACTAGATTTTAGAAGAGTTATAAGACAATATCAAAAAAAACAAGTAAGATACAGCAGGCTGGACAGAGTGTATAAAGAGGTAAAAAAGTGGGGCTACAAACCTGATATAGAGCAGCTTTTGGTTTTTCAAAAAGGTTTAAAAAGACAGTATCTTCCAAAAGAGAGTAGAAATTATATTAGAAAAATAATATCTCTGGCTTTTATGAATAACAGCGATTTTTTAATAAAAGATGAGAACACACATCTTCTAAACAGAGGAATAAGCGACCCTATAGCTTCAGTTGAAGTAAGCGGCGGTGTTACCTTATTAAAAGTTTCAGAAGTGATTGGTTTGGAAAAAAACAAATTAAAGAAACTAAATCTTCATATCAAACAAAATGTTATACCCACTTCGGAAAAAATGTATACCTTGTATATACCATATTCAAAGCTTACAAGGTTTAACAGATATAAAAGCAATCTAAAAGCAGTACCTTTTGAAGAGTATATTGTAAAAAATGGAGACAGCTTAGGAAAGATTGCAAATAAATTTGAAATTGATTATAAATCTATAAAGAGTTACAACAATTTAAAATCAAATACAATCAGAGTCAGCCAAAAACTCTTAATACCGGTTAATCCAAAACTATACCAAAGATCATTAGATTATATTGTAAAAACGGGTGATACACTTGGTCGTATAGCATCAAATCATAAGATAAAGGTTGATAAACTTATGAAAGACAACAATCTAAAAACGAGCATGATAAGAGTAGGAGATAAACTTGTTATTAAAAATTAAACAAATATCAATTTTTGTTTTAGTTATAACTGTATTTTCAGGATGTGGCGGTAGTTATTTTGACAGAGGTTATTACTATACCCCTTCTTATGGAAACGGTTATGTTGATAAAAAATCCAATTATGTTCCAAAGAAAACAAATATACCAAATAAAGTTGGAACAAATATGAGAAACTCCAAGGCGATGCACAGGGCAACCATGAGACCTTATATAGTTTTTGGAAAAAAATATCATCCTACGGTCGCACATGTATATGATAAATTTACAGGTGTTGCTTCTTGGTATGGTCCGGATTTTCATGCTAAAAAAACGAGCAACGGTGAAGTTTACAATATGTATGCCATGACAGCAGCCCATAAAACACTCCCAATGAATACAATGGTAAGGGTAGATAACCTTGAAAATGGGCTTTCTACGGTTGTAAGGGTGAATGACAGAGGACCTTTTGTAAAACAAAGGATCATAGATCTTTCAAATGCAGCAGCGCATAAAATAGATATGGTAAAAAAAGGTACAGCGAAAGTACGTTTGACCGTACTTGGTTTTCAGGGTAAGATAGCAACAACTTTTGAAGAGAAACAAGAAGTTTCAAGTGTGGGAAATTATTATATACAAGTTGGCGTATTTAGAAAAACTGCTGGTGCACGATCTACAAAAAGAAAGTTTGATATGATTTTGGACTCAGACAAGTATAAAGTTGTATTAAAAGACGGAATACTAAAAGGCAATAAGATCAAACGGGTTTGGATAAGCGGTTTTAGAAGTGAAGAGGAAGCAAAAGATTTTAAAGAGATGAATAATCTACAAGGATCTATGCTAATAGCACAATAGAATAAAAGTTAAAAACTAAAAGGCGGGAAAATGGAACAACTAAACAGAGAAACGAAAGAGACTCAAATAAGATGTAGTTTAGATATGAACGGTTGTGGAAACTATAG
This sequence comes from Campylobacterota bacterium, assembly GCA_034717895.1. GTDB lineage: Bacteria > Campylobacterota > Campylobacteria > Campylobacterales > Arcobacteraceae > JAIOSF01. The sequence continues at coordinate 30,627 of JAYEMD010000155.1, forward strand.
TATAGATACCGGGATAGGATTTTTTGATCATATGCTTGAAGCTCTAAGCAAACACAGCGGTATAGATATAAACTTAACTTGTAAAGGTGACCTTCATGTTGATGACCACCACAGTGTAGAAGATTGCGGTATAGTTTTAGGTCAGCTTCTTAAAAAGTCAATTTTTCCTGTTAAAAACGTAGAAAGGTACGGTAATGCAACTGTTGTAATGGATGAAGCAGCCGTAAGCTGTGCTATGGACTTAAGCAACAGACCTTTTTTGGTTTATGAATTTGATTTAGAGGGTAAGGTGGGTAACTTTGATGTTGAGTTAGTGGAGGAGTTTTTCCATGCATTGGTTTTAAACAGCGGTATTACCTGTCACTTGATCTTTGAGCGAGGAAGAAACAAACACCATATAGTTGAAGCTGCCTTTAAAGCTTTTGCTGTGGCAGTTAGACGAGCAAACACTACAAATGAAAAATTAGGAACTCCTAGTACAAAAGGTGTATTGTAAGATGATCGAGCTAATAGTACTTGATGTTGACGGTACACTAACTGACGGTAAGATCATCTATACAAGTAAGGGTGATGAGATTAAACACTTTGATGTGAAAGATGGTTTGGCTATCTCCTCGTGGACGAAAAAATTTGGAAAAAAAGCTGCAATAATTACAGGAAGAAAATCTGAACTAGTTAGAAAAAGAGCAAACGAACTCGGTATTACGCATCTATACCAAGGTGTTGATAATAAAGATGAAGTCTTAGAAGATATACTAAAAAAAGAAAATCTAATATGGGATCAGGTAGCCTCTATAGGTGATGACCTGAACGACTATAAAATGCTTAGTAAAACAGGTCTCTCTTTTGCCGTGAATGACGCTGTCGAAGATATAAAATCAATGGTTGACGTGGTTACCGATAAAAAAGGTGGATATGGTGCAGTAAGAGAGATGGTTGAGTATATCCTAAAACATGACAACAGCCCGAAAGAATTAAAAGATCTATGGAGATAAGTAAGTTTTTATACTTTTTATTGAGTGTATCCGTATTGTTTTTATTTTACAATAAAGATATGGATACAAAACAAAAGGAAAAAGAAGATAAACCTTTGGTTGTTTTTGAAGAGTCAATAATGTATAAAATCAATGATAAAACCGTAGATGAGATCATAGAGTCTAAAAAAGCGTATCTGTTTAAAAATAAAGAAGAGATATTTGACGGGATTATTGTAAAAAAGAATGAAAATGAAAAAAACGGCGAAAAGATAAATACCGTAAGTGCAAATCATATTTTAAAAAATAAAGATCAGCTTACTTTAAAAGGTAATGTTAATCTTCAAAGGGATGATAAACTTACGGTAAAAACAGACTATCTTGAGTATAATCTAAAAACAAAAATTGCAAAAAGCAATACAAAGTTTTCAGCACTACAGGATAATAAAAGTTTTGAGGGTGTAGGTTTTTACGCTAACGGTAAGACAAATTATATAGAAGCGGACAAAATACATTTTAAAGTAAAATTGAAGGACACAGATGAAATTAAATAGTTTTTTCAGTATCTTGATTGTAACGATACTTTTTTCGGCAGCTTTAAATGCCAAAAGTGGATACCTTGATATTGATGCAGATCATTTTGAATCAAACAAAGAGAAGAACTATATCTATTTTAAAGGGAATGTAACAATGGTAAAAAATGAAGATATCCTAAAATGTCAGGAGCTTTTTATCACTACAACTACAGAACAAAAAAAACAGATACCAAAAGATTATAAAGCAAGCGGTAATGTTTCTTTTTCCGTACATACTAATGATAATATACTAAAAGGGAAGGGCGACACCGTATTTTATTATCCAGATGACCAAAAGTATATAATAATAGGTGATGCTTATCTTGAAGATACAAAAGAGGGTAAAAAACTAAACGCACATAAAATATATATTGATGAAAAAACTGGACAGACTAAGATAGACGGTCAAAAAGACAAGCCGGTAAAATTCAGAATAAAACTAGAAGGAGATAAATAGTGAAAGATTTAAAAATAGTAGAAGCCTCTTTCCTTACATCGGCACAGAGTTTAAATGATTCACCCTCTCCCGATGTAGCAGAGATAGCATTTTTAGGGAGAAGTAATGTGGGGAAAAGTTCACTTTTGAACTCACTTACAAAAAGAAAGAGTCTTGCAAAATCCTCTTCAACACCGGGGAAAACACAGCTTATAAATTATTTTGATGTAACATTCAAAGAGTACAATGAAGAAAATGATGTGAAGAACTACTATGCAAGATTTGTAGACCTTCCGGGGTTTGGATATGCAAAAGTTTCAAAGTCATTGAAAAAAGAGTGGCATAGAAACTTAACAGACTTTTTAGAACAAAGACCGTCTTTGCAGATCTTTGTTCATCTAATAGATGCAAGACATCCACAGTTAGAGATAGACAAAAGCGTTGATGATTTTTTGCAGCTTATTAGAAGAGGTGACCAGATCATTATAAATGCTTTTACAAAAATAGATAAGTTAAAGCAGTCTGATCTAGGAAAGCTAAAGAGTAAATACCCTGATGGTATATTTATCTCAAACTTAAAAAACAAGGGTGTAGAGTCTCTTGAGAAAAGAATAAGTAACTATATATTCGGAGACTAGATGGAAGAGTTAGTTTTATATAAGCCCAATGTATCTGACATAGCCTATATGCAGGAGCTTGTGGCAGAAGATGTAAAAAACGGTAATATCTTAGAAAGAACCGCAAATGAGATGGCTACAACCATAAGATCGTATGTGGTTGCAAAAGTAGACAATAAGATGGTAGGATTTGCCGCACTTCATATCCATACCGTAGAACTAGCTGAGATAAGAAGCCTGATTGTTGATAAAGAGTACAGAGGTAGAAAAATAGGTCCAAAACTTATAGAATATATGATAAAAGAAGCAAAAGAGTTGAATCTAAAAAAGCTTTTGGTTCTTACATATAAAAAACAACTTTTTGAAAGATTTAATTTTAAAGAGATACCAAAAGAATCAATTCCAGAAACAAAGATCTGGGCTGATTGTATTAAGTGTAAACATTTTCCTGTGTGTGATGAAGTTTCATTGACTTTGGATATATAAATTAAATCTAATTATCTGTAATTTCACCTCTTAATTTTTCATTATCCTCTATAAGATGTTCTATTTTGCCATTTAGTTTATTTATCTCTTCAATGTGCTGATGTGAACTCTTTGAAACCTCTCTTAGTTCCTCAATCTGTTTTTTAAGATTTGTATTTTCTTTGTTTAGAAGATCATTATTCTCTTTTAAAAGATCGTTATCTATTTTTAGCATATCATCTTCAACTTTTAATATATCCTTTTGCTCTTTTAACATCTCCACTTCATCTTTCAATAGCTTGCTAAAGTCGGTCTCTTTATCACTATCTGAAGTGTGAGCGGTATGCGGCTCATTAAGCACACCTGAATTACGAAGCTTTTGCAGTATCAATTTAAGTTTAATATTTTCTGTTTTAAGGGTACTTGACTCTTCTGTTTTTTTTCTCAATGATAAATTTTCTTTTTCAACCTCTTTGTGAGATTTCTCTAAAAATTCATGTCTTTTTTCAAGCAATTCATAATGGTGATCTTTAACTTTTATTTTCTCTTTTAAACTCATATTCTCTCTATATCCAAGAATAAGTCCACCAAATGCTACAATAAAAAATAATATCTCTGTCATCTTATACCCCTTTTAAAATATTTTACCTTATTTTGGTTGAAGATAACAATTTGTTAATTTTCCTTTTTTTAGAAAGAAACCAAACCAACAGAAAAGTTTCTATTGATTAACAATAAAAAAATTCTCCCCATCCCTATACATATAGCCAAGCTTAAATCCATGAAGCTTGGCTATCTCGTTTACAATATATAGCCCAAGACCATACCCGGAAGAGTTCTTTCTCTCCTGAACAAAGGCTTGCGTGTAGTGGCTAAGTTCTTTTTTCAAAGGTGAACCTTTTGATATAACCTCTATATTATTTTTATTAAATCTTACCTCTACATGATCTATGGAAGAGTATTTAAAACCGTTATCTATTAGATTTTTTATCATGGTGGCAATTAGTTCTTTATTGGCTATTATTTTGCAGTTATTTATTGTGTATGATATTTGTTTCTCGTCTTTGTTTAGTATGATCATGATCTGGTTCATCATCTCTTTTATATTCACGTTTTCTTTTTTTATCTGCAGATGGATGGTTTTTAGTTTTTCTATATTTGAAAGCTGGTTTATTATGCCGTTTAGGTTGTTTAAATTTTTTATTAAAAGCTTTTTATCTTCTTGATTGTCTGTTTTTATCATATTTGCTAAAAATATCCCTTTTGTTATAGGAGTTTTTAGTTCGTGGATTATATTTTTCATAAAAAGATTTTTGGAGTTTATAAGGTGTTCTATATTTGCGATAGCTTCATTGAAACTTTTTGAGATCTGACCTATCTCATCGTTGGAGTTTATAGTTGATCTGACCGTAAGGTCACCTTTGCTAAACATCTCTATAGTTTGGTTTAGTTCTTTTAGTGGTTTTAGTTTTTTTAATAAAGCAAGATATAGTATATATATTATCATTAAAAGTAAAACTAAAATAGAAATAGAGATATAAAAATTGTAATGCTTTAGAGGCTTTGTTTTTAGCATGATGTTATATCCGATACTTTGTATATATAGATACCTCTTTTTTTTAAGTTCAAATACCCTTACTCTAAGTATCTCTGTCTCTTTTGTATGTAAAGTTTTTGCATTGTTTAAAATTTGTAAAAATTTTTCTTTATCTTTTATCTGTTTAAGCTGTAACTTTTTTGCAAGTGTTCCTATCTCATCTTGCGTGGGTGAGTATTTGAACTTTGTTAAAAAAGTATTGGCTGTAAGCTCAAAGTTTTTTTGCATATTTTGTTTGTGTATCTGTTTATCAAGTTTTATAAATACGATAAATAAACTAACTATTGATATAAGAGTAACCGTAAAGATGATATTTATAAAAGTTGTTATGGAGATATTTTTCATCTAATTAGTTTATATCCCATCCCTCTTACGCTGTGGATATATTTTTTACTATTGTCAAAAAGGGCTATTTTTTGTCTTATTCTTGATATGATCACATCTATATTTTTTAAACTGCTTTCATCATCTATATGTGTAGAGTCGTATATCATCTGCTCTCTTGATACCACACCGTTTTTATTTTTTAAAAGAGTTCTAAGTATATCAAACTCGGCAAGGGTAAGATCCAACTGATTATTGTTAAATCTTATTGTATGTGAATCTTCATCAAGCTTAAAGGTATCATCAGTTTGTGTTGAATCCTCTTGTCTCCTTAATACGGTTTTTATTCTGGCTTCCAGTTCTCTTGGGTCATATGGTTTTGGCAGATAATCATCTGCACCCCTCTCAAGCCCCATGATCTTATCAAGAAGATCATCTCTAGCTGATGATATTATCACAGGTATCTTTGAGATTTTTCTTATTTTTAGAAGAAGTTCTAGTCCGTCTATATCCGGTAAAGTAAGGTCAAGTATCATAAAATCGTAGTTATGGTTTGAAGAAAGTATATTAATACTCTCCAAACCGTTTAAAAGATTTGTAACTTTAATATCTCGTGTAGATAAATATCTTGTGATAATATCTGCTAACTCTTTATCATCTTCAACCATTAAGATATTTATCATCATTTATCCTATTTTATAACTGTTACCATAAATCTGCCGTATCTGTTCACATAGATTCTTTTAGAGATATTTCTGTATTTTCTTAAAGCTCTTTGAACATCCTGCATATTATCAATCTCTATATTTTCTATCTGTATTATAATATCTCCTGCTTGAAAACCAACTTTTTCAGCTTTGCTTGAAGCTTTTACGTCATGTATCAATACTCCCTTTGAATCTTTTGGCAGTCTAAATTTTGTTATATTTTCATTTGAAAGCTCACTTAAATACAATCCGTTTAAAACAGTCTTGGTTTTAGAGATAGTTTGTATAGAGTCTCTAGATCCTAATACTATATCAATAAGTATGTTTTTTTTATCTCTTTCTATTTTTAATCTTACTTTTTCATTTGGTTTAAAAGAGCCTATAAGTCTGCTGAAATCTTGAGCATCTTTAACTTTTATGCCGTTTACCTCATATACTAGGTCACCTCTTTTTAGCTTATACTTATATGCAGGGGTCTCTTTTGAGATATCTAGTATCAAAGCTCCCTCTTTTTTGTTATATAGATCTCTTAGCTCTTCACTTATATCACCTATAGAAACACCAAGGTAACCTCTGGTTACTTTACCCTCTTGGACAAGCTTTGTTATGATATTCTTTACCATAGATACGGGTATGGCAAAACCTACACCGTTATTACCGCCGCTTCTTGTCATAATGGCACTGTTTATACCAATAAGGGCACCTCTGCTGTCTATAAGGGCACCTCCCGAATTTCCAGGATTTATCGAAGCGTCTGTTTGGATAAAGTTTTCATATCTATTGATACCCACTTTATTTTTATTAAGTGCAGATATTATCCCCTGTGTTGTAGTTTGACCAACTCCAAATGGATTACCTATGGCAAATACAAGGTCACCTATTAGAAGTGATCGAGAGCTTCCAACTTTAATAGGCTTTATGTTTTTAGCATCTATTTTTATAACCGCAAGATCACTGTCCTTATCACTTCCTATTAGCTTGGCACTGTACTCTTTTGAGTTTGTTCCAAGAGTTACAATGATCTCATCAGCATTTTCAACCACATGGGCATTTGTTGCAATGTAACCCTCTTTTGAAAGTATTACCCCTGAACCGAGTGATTTTTGAATCCTCTCCTTTGGAAAACTATCCCCAAACCCTTTTCCGAAGAACTCTTTGAAAAATGGATCGGAAAACATCTGTTCCATTGGGTTATTTCTGTTTGATATTCTTTTTTTAGTTGAGATGTTTACAACACTTTCAACGGCATCTTTAATACTTGAGTTAAAAGATGCTATCTCATTATTATTTTTTATAGTTACTCTTTTTGGTTTTTGTTCTATAATATTCAGATCAAGAGAATTACCAAGTAATACTACCGATGAAAATATAGATAAAAAAAGTTTATGTTTTATCATTATTTACCCCTTTTTAAGTTGATTAATAGGATTATAATATATAAATATTAACCGATTAGTTGTAATAGTAAACAAAAAGTAAATAGATTAACTAAACTTATAGTATGATATTACAATAAAATTACATTAAGGCAATAATATGTTTTTTGGCAATAATTATAAAATAGAATTAGAGAGCTTGCAGCAAGAGTACAAACAACTTAAAAATGAAAATTCAAGAAGCAATTCAAAAATTATGGATCTTAATAATCAACTTGATCAAAAAGATAGAGAAAATAGTGAATTAAGAAGAGAAATAGAACTATTGGAACAAAATATCTCCCAGATCAGTTCTCAAAATAATCAAGATGATCAAACCTTACATTCACTTGAAGGTGCACAAGAGCTTTTCAAGTTTGAGAATACCCATCTAAAAAATGGACTTTTGGATATCCAGGCAAATATAGCAGAATCAACAGAGCTTTCCAGGGAAAGTTTAGCTAAGTCGGAGGGGATAACTACTGTTTATGAAGAGACTACGGAAAAACTTGATTCTATTTTAAATACTATAGGTACTTTAAATAGTGATGCACATCAGATAAACAGTGTAATTACCGAACTAAATTCAAAAGCATCTGCTATATCTGATGCGGTAGTTACGATTGATCAGATATCGTTCCAAACAAATATCTTATCTTTAAATGCTGCAGTAGAAGCAGCTACTGCAGGTGAGGCAGGCAAAGGGTTTGCAGTAGTTGCACAAGAGGTTAGAAATCTTGCAAGTCGTTCTGCAGAATCTGCAAAACAGATAACGGAAGTGGTTAATTCTATTCAGGAGAGTGTAAAGCTTACAAATGATAGATTTAACAATATGACAAAAGCTATAGATAAAGTATCTGAAGAAACATCAAATTATTCATCTTCTATGGGTTCTGTTATGGTAAGTTCAAAAGAGACTTTTAACGGCTTAGAGCATATTACGGATAGAGTATTTATGAGTCTTGCAAAACTAGATCATGTTATCTGGAAAGTGAACACTTATCTTTCCGTATCACAAAGAGAACCTGCATTTAAATTTGTTGATCATAAAAATTGTCGTTTGGGTAAATGGTACAGCCAAGGGCTTGGGAAGAAATACTTCTCAAATACGCCAAGCTACTCCAAGCTGGACAGACCACACTCTATTGTTCATAACGGTACACACAGGGTGTTTGATATTATATCAAAAGAGGGTGAGCTTGATTATGATGGAACAATGGAAGCCTTTAAAGAGATGGAAAGTGCAAGTGAAGATGTATTTGCCCTGCTTGATACTATCTTACATGAAAGAGATTAGTATAAGATACTAATAAACTATTGAAGAGTATAATCAAACATGATTATAAGAACTTCAATGGTTCTAGTGGAAGTTATACTTTCGGTAGTACTTTTTTCTATTGTACTTCTCTACTCACTCAATGTGACTTTGACTGTTTATGAAAAGAACAATAAAGAGTTAAACTATGCAACCACAAAATTAAAACTGGAAACTGCAAGATTATTTTTATTAAAACACAAAGATCTCTCAAAACTACTTTTTGTAGATAATATTTTATTTTATGATAACAATATCCTTATTGATAATGTAATATCGTTCAATATACAAGAGGAATCAAATAACATAAAATCTATAGATATAACAGTAGATGATCTCACCCAAAATTGGAAAATAAAATAGTATGAAAAGATCTTTTGTTCTTATTGTTTCAATTATACTTATAGTTTTAATCTCATCCTCTGCGATATTTTTAACACAAACAAAAACTGTAAATCATAATCTTAATAAGTTAAAATATCTACACCTGCAAGGATCAATTCATATTAAAAGTATAGAGGAAAAAATATTAACAACTCCAAAAAGCGATATAGATAATATAACACTGGTTGATTCTCGCTATAGTATGACAATTTTAAATGATGAAGATAATGGGAGTATATATTATATCAATATTGAAACAATAGACGATACACCTATAAGATTAAGTAAAAAAGTAATAAAATAGGAAAAATAAAAAGGATTTGTATGGATAGGCTTTATGCCCCTTGGAGAACTGAGTATATAACAAAAAACGGCAAAAAAATAGAGGGGTGTGTTTTTTGTCATATTGTTGATAGTAATGACGATGAGGAGCTTGGGGTATTGTACAGAGAAGATGATTTTTTTATTGTTATGAACAAATATCCATATTCTCCGGGACACTTTATGATAATCCCAAATCACCATACGGCAAATCTTGAAGATCTATCTGCTGAAACCTTTGCAAAGATGTCAAATATGGCACAAAGGGGTGTAAAACTTTTAAAAGAGGTCTTAAATGCACAGGGTGTAAACATAGGTATGAACCTGGGAGTTGCAGGGGGAGCGGGAATAGCTCCACATATACATCTACACTTGGTACCTAGATGGACGGGAGATACAAACTTTATAACAACTATCGGTGACAGCAGGGTTTACAGTGCAGATTTTGATAAGGTATATAAAAAAATAAAAGATGTCTGTGCAGATTATTTTAGATGATCATAAGTTCACTGTAACTCACAGAACAAATAAAAAGATCAAAAGGATATCGTTACAGCTTGAAAGCAAAAATGAGATAGTTCTTAAAACACCCCTTGGTGTAAAGTCCCATATGATCAAAGAGATTATTTTTTCTCACAAAGAGTGGATACTAAAAACTATAAATAAGGTACCTTCAAAAAACAAGTTTGATTTTGTAACGGGCGGTATTGTTCCGTTTTTAGGTAAAGAGTATCCTATGAAAATAGAACAGAATAATAGTATAAAAAAAGTAAAGTTCACTTTTTTGGGCGACTCATTTTTAGTTCAGCACCATGAGGATATCACCTCTTATGAGGATTTTGTAGAGGGTGTAAAAACTTTCTATAAGCACAGTGCCGTAAAAGTAATAGATCCCATATTTGATGAATGGACATTTAAAACAAAACTCTTTCCAAACAAAATAAGCTACAGATTTGCAAAGACAAGATGGGGCAGCTGTTCTTATGAAAACAATATATCCATAAACTATAAGCTTTTACAGTTTGATAAAGAGTGTATAGAGTATGTGGTGTTGCATGAACTGTGTCATATAGAGGAGAAAAATCACTCTAAAAGATTTTGGAATCTAGTAAGTTTATATATGCCTGATTATAAGCAGGTTGAAAAAAATATCAGAGATAGATTTTTCTAAGACTACTCATCCTCAGAATCAAACTGACCAATAGAGGGGATTGTAAGCATGATATTTTTTAGTTTTTTCTCAAAATGTATCAACTCTTGAGTTTTTCTCATGTAAGCTAACAGCAGATCCTCTGTGGAAAGGTTTGAATCGGTGGTTAAAAATTTCTTTAATCCATCTTCAAGAGTACCGTCCGGGTCCTCACCCAAATCTACAGTATAAGCGGAATGGTTGATATGAAAGGTGATCTTTTTCAAATCCTGTTATCCCCTTTTAATTTACTTTGTATTGTCATCAACATATCCTGACTATTTCTTGTAACCAAATCGTGCTGACCCTTTAGTTCTTTTAGTTGAGCTTTTAATTTTTTATTCTCTTTTAATAAGAACTCAAACTCTTTTGACATATTATTCAGTTTATTTGTTAATTCATCCAAGATATTCATACTTTTATTTTATCATATAAATACTGAAAATTAATGGTTTTAATGGTTTTTTTGGTAGAATCACGAGATAAATTAAAATAGATGGATAACATATGGATATTAGAAAAGAGTTTTTAGATTTTTTTGCTTCAAAAGGACATGAAGTGATCAAAAGTGCACCCTTGGTGCCTGATGATCCCACACTATTATTCACAAATGCGGGTATGGTACAATTTAAAGATATTTTTACGGGAGCCGTTCCTGTTCCGGCAACTCCAAGAGCTACAAGCTGTCAGCTTTGTGTAAGAGCCGGAGGAAAACATAACGATCTTGAAAATGTTGGATACACGGCAAGACACCATACGCTTTTTGAGATGCTTGGAAATTTCAGCTTTGGTGATTACTTCAAAGAAGATGCAATTGCTCATGCTTGGGAATTTGTAACAAAAAACTTAGAACTGTCTGCAGATAAACTGTGGGTAACGGTTCATGATAGCGATGATGAAGCTTATGATATGTGGAAAGAGCATATAAGTGAAGATCGAATTATGAGATTTGGTGATAAAGACAATTTCTGGTCTATGGGTGATACGGGAGCTTGCGGTCCTTGTAGTGAAATATTCTATGATCAAGGTGAAGAGAACTTTAACGGCCCTGAAGATAAGATGGGTGGAGAAGGGGATAGATTCTTAGAGATCTGGAATCTTGTATTTATGCAGTATGAAAGATCTGCAGACGGTACAATGACACCGCTTCCAAAACCGTCTATTGATACGGGTATGGGACTTGAAAGAGTTATTGCTATAAAAGAGGGTGTACAGAATAACTTTGATTCATCATCTTTTAAACCTCTTATTCAAAAAATAGAACAGATCGGCACTGCAAATATAGATGATAAAAATATAGGAAGCTACAGAGTTATAGCAGACCATGTAAGAACAGTTGCATTTATGCTTTCTCAAGGTATTTTATTTGATAAGGTTGGTAGGGGATATGTTCTAAGAAGAATACTAAGACGTGCTGTTAGACACGGATACCTTTTAGGATTTAGAAAACCGTTTATGGGAAGTGTGGTAGATACGCTTGTTGAGATGATGGGTGAGCACTACAGTGACCTAAAAGATCAAAAAGATTTTATAAAAGAGCAGATAGATTTAGAAGAGGAAAGATTCTTCAAAACAATCACAAGCGGTATGGAACTGTTTAATGCAGAGCTTGCAAATACTAAAGATATCTTTAGCGGTGAAGTTGCATTTACACTTTATGATACTCACGGATTTCCTTTAGATTTAACAGAAGATATGTTAAAAGACAAAGGTATAAAAGTAGATATTGATACTTTTGAAAAATGTATGGACGAGCAAAAAGCAAAAGCAAAAGCTGCTTGGAAAGGAAGTGGAGACGAAGCAAGTGAAGGTGACTTCAAAGCTATTCTTGACAAGGTAGGTGTAAATGAGTTCATAGGTTATGAAAACACAAAATCAAGATCAAAGATAGTTGCACTTATGGATGACTCTTTTAAAGAAACAGATATATTAAAAGAGGGTCAAACAGGCTGGATGATGCTTGATAAAACACCTTTTTACGCTACAAGCGGTGGACAAGAGGGTGATGTGGGAGCTTTAGAAGATAATGAGCATATCGCTATTATTGAAGAGACTAAAAAATTCCACGGTATGAATATCTCAAAAGTTAAAGTTGAAAGTTCAACATTAACAATCGGTGAAGAGGTAGATGCTGTTGTTGTAAACAGAGATGAGATAGCAAAACATCACAGTGCTACACACTTACTTCAAAGTGCATTGAAAATGGTTTTGGGAGATACCGTATCTCAGGCTGGATCTTTAAATGACGATAAGAGACTTAGATTTGACTTTACATATGCAAAAGCTATGACACAAGCTCAAATCGATGAGGTGCAAGACCTTGTAAACTCAATGATCGCACACTCTATTGCAGGAAATGTTGAAGAGCTTCCAATAGAGGAAGCTAAGAAAAAAGGTGCTATTGCAATGTTCGGTGAGAAATACGGGGATAGTGTAAGAGTAGTTGAGTTTGGTGATGTATCAGTAGAGTTCTGTGGTGGAACACATGTAGAAAATACGGGGCATATCGGAAGTTTTTATATCACTAAAGAATCAGGTGTAAGTGCAGGGGTTAGAAGAATAGAAGCTGTATGTGGATTATCTGCTATAAACTATGCAAAAGATACTATGGCGAAACTAGCTACCATTGAGGCTGAGGTTAAAAATAAAGATATCGTAGCGGGTATAAATAAACTAAAAGATCAGATCAAACAATTAAAACAAGAACTTAAAGAGGTACATGAAAATGTTGCCGCTCCTTTAGAGGAACAACTAATAGGTGATATAAAAGTTGTAGTTGATATTGTACAAAACGGTGATATTAAAAAGCTTGTGGATGATATGAAAAACGGAAATGAAAAAGTTGCCGCATTATTACTTCAAGCAAAAGGTGACAAAGTTATACTTGTTGCGGGTGTAAAAAATGCTGATATTAAAGCAGGTGACTGGATAAAAGCAGTAGCTCCAATCGTTGGGGGAGGGGGAGGGGGACGTCCCGACTTCGCACAAGCAGGGGGTAAAGATGCTTCAAAGATAAAAGAAGCAAAAGAGTTTGCAATGAACTTTTTAAAAGAGAAATTAGCTTAATTGCTTGTTTTTAATATACAAATGATAAAATAGTAAAAAACTTTAGAAAGGATCTGAGATTTTACACGAACAGCTTTTACAACAACAATTAGCGTCACAAGCTCAAACGCCTGCTTTTAATACACTGCCGCCCCATATAATAAGTACACTTGATGAGATGGCATACGGTATATCTTTAAAAGAGGAGATGGACTCATATACCGTAAAACAAAAACTTGTGGCAAATGTAAACAAGTTAAGTCCTAAAGACCTTGAATATCTTGTTGAACAGCTTTCAATATTGATAGATAGATCTGTTCACCAGGAAGAATCTATAGGTGAAGATAATGTGGATAGAGATTTTATCTCTTTTCTTATTAGGCTTTATTACTAAAAAATATGATAGTAAATATATCAAAAGTAAAAACAGAGGCCTTACTGCTTTTTGCTAGAGATCTGATAGATTCTTACAATAGTCAGGATCAAACAATCTTTGATATAGATGAAGAGATCGTTTTATTTATTGATCAAAGGGTAAACGAACTTCTAAAAGTGATAAATAAAACGGTACAGCCTATTGATTATTATATAAGAAACAGTAAGGTATCCAGAATCTCTTTAATTTTAAAATCATACGAACAAATCAACAAAACAGTTTCTAAACAATTTAAAAACAATGAGCAGTTCAACCCCTCTATGTTATGTTTTGCACTGTTCTCCACATGGTTTGCGGAACTTGAAAATGTAAAAAATGATCCGGAGTTTATATACTTTACAATATATCCATACAGTGAGATCTATGATAAGTTGTTATTAAATATAGATTCCTTAGAGTTTAAAAAATTGAACGTAAAGATGTTACATATTGCAGAAAAAAGTGTATTGTCTTTGAACAATTACAGCTTCAGGTAATATAGATGTTCGGTATAGCAATAGATTACAGAGACCCTTTATTTGCAATTATAATAATAGTTGCATTTATTTTTATAGCTTCTTTCCTTACATATACATACGGTTTATACAAAGAAAGAATAGCAAGAGAGGAGTATAGAAAACTTTTAAAAAGATTTGAATTGGGTAATTTAAAAGAGGAAGATTATATACATCTGTATTCAACATATAATCTACCCTTTGATTCTATTATCCTTTTAGCTTCAACTTTTATACATGAAGGGAAATACAATAAAGCTATCTCCGTGTATCTGACACTTCTTGAGCATGTCAATGAGCAGGTTAAAAAAGAGGAACTTCTAGAGCTTTTAGGTGCAGCATACTTTAAAAGCGGTCTTCTTCAAAGAAGTAAAGATGTTTATCTAAAGATATTGAAATTCTCACCAAGGAATAAAACAGCACTTAAACATCTGCTTCTTATCTTTCAAAGTTTAAAGGACTATAATAGGGCAAATGAAGTATTGGATGCATTGCAAGAACTTGATGAAGATATTATAAAAGAGAAAATATATATAAACATACTCCAGATTATAAATGATCCAATATTAAGTTTTGAAGCAAAATCAAAACAGTTGTATAGTAATTTTAAACTAAATAAAAAACTTGAAAGAGTGGTAGTGGAGTTTTTGGTTAAATATAATAAAAAGATGTTTTGGGAGCATATTGAAGAGTTTAACTATTTAAAAATAATAGACTTTTTATGGTACTTTGATTTTGAAGATATTGATTTTGATAAGGTAAACAAGATAAAACTTTTAGAGGATATATATACGGCAAAAGGATATATTGACACTTCAAAAAGTACCGGTCAGTTTGAATTATCTGTACTAATAGCTGTAAGAAGTTCACCCTCTAAAGTTGAAGCAGATCTAAACTTTGAGTTTTTATGTAAAAAATGTAAAAAGGTATACCCTATATATGATTCAAGATGTCCAAATTGTCAGGATATACTTTCATTTGTAGTTGAGCCGAAACTATCTAAAGCAGCTATTGATATGAAAAGTTTTATGTAAATAATAAGGAAAATATGAAAGAGATAACAATATACAGTGATGGTTCAAGTCTTGGAAACCCCGGTCCCGGGGGCTGGGGAACTATTCTTGAATACAAAGGGAACATAAAAGAGTTAAGCGGAGGTAATCCGCTTACTACAAATAACCAGATGGAACTTACAGGTGCAATAGAGGGGTTAAAAGCTTTAAAAGAACCCTGTAAGGTTAAGATTATAAGTGACTCAAAGTATGTGGTTCAGGCGATAAATGAGTGGCTTGATAACTGGATAAAGAACAATTGGAGAACTGCCGGAAAAAAACCTGTAAAAAATCTTGAACTATGGCAGGAGTATATGAAAGTATCTCAAGGTCATATTATAGATGCTGTTTGGGTAAAAGGACACAATGGACACCCTCAAAATGAAAGGTGTGATGAACTTGCACGTAATGAAGCGGAACTTTTAAGGTAAATAATACAACTATGATAATTTCAAGAAATAACCCTCTACTGAAAAAAACAGATATAGCAGGGATAATAATAAAACCGGAGCCGAATGATATTAAGGATATATACTTTGATATTATAAAGACTTTTAAAAAAACAGGCTTTAAAATACTGATTGAAAAAATCAGTGCAGATACACTTGGACTTGAAAACGGCTTAGAGTTTGACACTCTTTGTAAACAAAGTGATTTTTTAGTTACTTTAGGCGGTGACGGTACACTTATCTCCGTAACAAGAAGAGGGTTTAAACATCAAAAAGCTGTTATGGGAATAAATTTGGGAACTTTAGGTTTCTTAACTGATATTATGCCAAATGAACTGGAATCTTTTTTAAAAGATTTAAAAAATGAGCACTATAGAGTAGATCACCGTATGATGATTCAAGCCTCCATAGGTGATAAAGAGGTGGTATCATTTAACGATGTAGTAATATCAAGAAAAGGTGTTACCGGTATGGTTAAAATAGATGCAAAAATAGATGGAAAAACTTTTAACAGATACCATGCAGACGGTCTTATAGTTTCTACTCCAACAGGTTCAACCGCATACAATCTTTCATGCAACGGTCCGGTTGTTTATCCACTTACGGATGCCTTTATCGTCACACCTATCTCTGCTCACTCACTAACGCAAAGACCTCTGGTACTTCCAGGGGACTTTAAGATATGTTTTGAAAACGTAAACAGTGAATCAGCTATAGTTATAGTGGACGGTCATGATACCTATGAGCTAAAACAAAACGAAAAATTTACTATCCAGATAGCTTCGGCAAAAGCTAAACTTATTCATAGGATTGAGCGAAACTATTTTGATGTGTTAAATAAAAAACTTCAGTGGGGTGCAAATTGATAAATAGATTTTACCTAAAAGATTACCTATCTTTTAAAGAGGTTGAATTAGAGTTTGGAAAAGGGCTTATAGTGTTTACGGGACCCAGCGGTGCGGGTAAATCTATACTTATTAATTCTATTCTTTCTCAATTTGGTTCAAGTGACAGTAAAGCAGTACTTAGTGAAGTGGTGCTGGAAGATATAAATATCAAGGATGAGAACTACTCTTTAGAAAAAGATGATGATATTATAATAAAGCAGACAACTACCGCAAAGACAAGATACCTTATAAATAATCAAACAATAAGCAAGAAAAATTTAAAAGAGTTTACATCATCTTTTTTTAAATATCTACATCTAAAAGATACAAGTGATTTTGACTCAGAAAAAATAATATCCTTTTTAGACTTTTTGGCATCAAAAGATTCTTTGGAGTATAAGGAAACATTTCAAAACTTTAAAGAGAGTTTTGAAAAATTTACCGAAATAAAAAAGAAACTTCATAAAATAGTTCAAGATGAAAAAGATCTGGAAGATCTAAAAGAATATGCAAAGTTTGAGATAGAAAAAATAGCTTCAATCAATCCAAAAGTTGAAGAGTACGATGAGTTAAAAGAGATCAAAACCAATCTTTCCAAAAAAGATAAACTGCAAGAGATATTAGATGAAGCAGCACCGTTTTTAACAAATTCTCACAAAATATCCCATGCTCTTACAATGCTTGATGAGGATAGTTCATTTTTTGATGATGCGGTAAATGATGTAAACAATATATTTGAAAAGTTCCAGGATAAACTAGCATCTATGGATGATATGGATATCGAGGAGGTGCTTGACAGAATTGAACAGCTTTCATCTTTAAATAAAAGATTTGGCGGTATTGCTGAAGCTCTTGATTATAAAAAACAAAAAGAGCTTGAGTTAGAAGGATATGAAAATATCTCTTTTGAAAAAGCTATTTTAGAGAAAAATGAGAAAAAATATTTTAAAGAGCTGGAGATTTTATCTAAGAAAATTTCAAAGCTACGAGCACAAGCTATGATCCCTTTTGAAAAAAAGATAAATGAGTATCTGAAGCTTTTATATCTTGATAATTTAAAAATATCACTAGATAAAAAAGAGCTTGATATAACAGGGATAGATGAGATAAAGTTTACCCTAAACGAGATATCTTTAGAAAAAGTAAGCAGCGGTGAGTTTAACAGACTAAGGCTGGCACTGCTTACTGCTAGAAGTTTTTATGAGATAGGTACAAACGGCATACTGTTTTTAGATGAGATAGATGCAAATTTAAGCGGTAAAGAGTCCCAAAGTATTGCAAAGGTACTAAGTGAGCTTTCAAAAAGTTATCAGATATTTGCCATCTCACACCAGCCTCAGTTAAGTGCTACCGCTCATCAGCATTTTATGGTAGTAAAAGAGGATAATATATCTAGTGTAAAATTATTAGATAAAAAAGAAAGAATAGCTGAGATAGCTCGTATGATAAGCGGTGAAAATATTACAGATGAAGCACAACAGTTTGCCAAAAAACTTTTAGCCTAATATCTCTGTTTTTACCCTCTCAACTTCATTTTGAAGATTTTTAAGATCTTTGCTGTTATCTATAACATAGGTAGCTAGATCTTTTTTCTTCTCTATATCCATTTGATTTGATATTCTGCTTTTAGCATCAGCTTCACTAATATCATCTCTTTTTATAAGTCTTTGAAGTTGTATCTCTTTTGGAGTATAAACAACCACCGATCTTTCTATCTTATAGTTTTGTTTTTCAAAGAAAAGGGGTATATCTATAAGATAAGGTTTATTCTGCTGTTCAAATACAACGGCCTCTTTTATGATACTTTCTTTTATAAGGGGATGGATAAATTGCTCTAATTTTAATTTTTCATCTTCATTGTTAAAGATAAGTTCACCAAGTTTTTTTCTAAGAACTTTTTTGTCCTCTATATATTGGCTTCCAAAAAGCTCCTCTATTTTTGTATAGTTTTCATCAAGAAGTTTATGGGCAATTTTATCTGCATCAATTGTTAAAAAGCCGTGAAGCATAAAGAGGGATGCTACGGTACTTTTTCCCGTAGCTATTCCCCCTGTCAATGCAATAGCATTTTTAAAGTGATTATCGTTTTGCAATACCTGTGATCCCTTTAGTGATATACGCAGGGTGTATAAATGTTGAGTTTTGCATCTCTGTTGTATAGTAGTTGCAATCCTCTAACAGATCAGATACTTGAAGTACGATCTCAGCCTGAGGGTGATACTTTTTAGAAGCAAAGATCAAAGTGTTGTGACCAAAGCTGTATGGTACAGTTATCCAGAAGTTCTTAGCAACTGTTGCCAACTCTTTTTTTGAAACCTCTAAATCTTTATAGATAAAAGATGCTTTTGTACAGAAGATACCACGTGTAGGCTCAATAGATCTTTCAACAGAAGCCATCTCTAACTCGTCCGGTGTTTTATCTTTATTGTAAAGTATAATATCAAATTCACCTTCAATATTTAAGTTGTCACTAAATGTGATATCTTTACATTCATGCTTGTCCAGTTCAGATTTAAAATCCTCCGACACATCACCTACAACTAAAATCTTATTAATATCTTTATGTGAACATAAGGGTACATGTACCATCATCTCGTCATATGCAAAGTTTTTGTTTTCCATATTTGCCATTATGTATAAGCCTTTTAAATTAATTTTTGATATAATATCAAAATTAACTGAAAGCGTTTTTAACTCAATAGAGTTTTTTGATTTCTTCAGTAACAAATATAGAATAAAATCAACACAAATAAAAGAGGAATAAATATGAATTTTTTCGAAAAGATGAGAGCTGTATGTAGACCATTTAGAATAATCTTAGGGCTATTAGTACTTTTAATAGGATTTTTACTAGGTGACGGAAGCTTGAATTTAGGATGGTGGTACTTAGGATTATTGCCTTTAATTGCAGGATTGGTTAATTTTTGTCCGGCATGTATCATTTCTAAACAATGTGATCTGGAGAAAAAATAATGAGTACTATATCATATAAAGATGCAGGTGTAGATATCGATGCCGGTAACAGTTTCGTAGATAAGATAAAACCTCATGTAAAATCAACAATGATCCCGGGTGTTCTTGGCGGTATCGGTTCTTTTGCCGGTGCATTTGAACTTCCTACAGGATATAAAGAGCCTGTAATCTTAGCTGGAACTGACGGTGTTGGAACAAAACTAAAATTAGCAATCGACAGTCAAAAGTTTGATACGGTTGGTATAGACTTGGTTGCTATGTGTTCAAACGATCTTATTTGTAATTTTGGTGAGCCTTTGTTTTTCCTAGACTACTATGCAACTGCAAAACTTGAAGTTGACGAAGCTAGTGATGTTGTAAAGGGTATAGCTGAGGGTTGTATAAGAAGTGAGTGTGCATTAATAGGCGGTGAGACTGCCGAGATGCCCGGTATGTACAAAGAGGGTGATTTTGATCTTGCAGGTTTTTGTGTAGGTATTGCTGAAAAGTCTGAGATGAACAGAGTAGATCAGGTTCAAGAGGGTGATATACTTATAGCTCTTCCTAGTTCAGGTGTGCATTCAAACGGTTTCTCACTAGTTAGAAAACTTTTACTTGAAAAACTAGCTATGAAATTCGAAGATGACTTTAACGGTAAACCTTTAATAGATACACTTTTAGAGCCTACAAGAATCTATGTAAAAGAGTTCAAGCAAAATAAAGAACATATCAATGCTTTAGCACATATTACAGGGGGCGGTATAGTTGAGAATCTTCCTCGAGTACTTCCTGATAATTTAAGAGCAGTAGTTCAAAGAGATAAGGTACAGGTGCTTCCTATATTTGAACTTATGGGAGAGCATGTAGAGGAATCTGAGATGTTTAGAGCATTTAATATGGGTGTAGGGATGATCTTTGTTGTAAATCCTTCACAGGTAGATGCAATACTGCAAAACACTGACGGATATGTTATAGGTGAGATAACAAAAGGTGAAAAGGGTTGTGATATAGTATAGTCACACTTATCACTTTCCATTAAAAAAGGCTAAGCTTTTAAGCTTAGCCTTTTTTTATACCCAAGATAGAAAATCTATCTTAGTATAAGTCTTAATATCTGTAGCTTATAGCAACTCTTAGGTCTGTAGCTTTGTCGATTGGATCCATTCCAAATGCTTGAGCTTCAGCCATACTCATTGGCATACCATCATCACCGAAGAATGCTTGTGATCCAGTGTAATCATAATCTATACTAGTATATCTAGCTTGAAGAGTTAAAGATTTAGTAAGTGGTTTTTTATAGTAAACTTCCCAAGCACTACCTCTAGCAGCTAACTTAGATCCAGCCATCGTATCCTCACCGTAAGTGAATGATCTCCAGTATTTACTACCTTTATTGTACTCAACACCGATTCTAGCATCTTCTGAAATAGGACAAGGGATCTGAACACCCATATAGATAGAGTGACCTGTTTTCTCTTCAGTTGAACCTAACATACCTGATTTAACTGAAGGCAATTTATTAGCTGCAGTAGCCATATTTGCCGATAATGTTTCAGACATAGTAGCATCTTGTGCAATAGGGTTAGCAGCAATATCTGTCATAGTGGTAGCTCCTGTAGTATCTATAGTAGTACCATATGCTTTATTCATCTCAGTAACTATTGTAGGTATATTAGCCGGAGTATTTGGATCTAAATCTAATGTTTGAGCAGTCATTCCAAAAGCGATTTGTGTTGCATTGCTTCCTTTAAAATCATCAAATGCTGCAAGGTTCATCATATCTTGCTGATTATCAGGACTTGTTTTACTTTGTGCCCATGAAGCAAAGAATATTGTATCATCCAAGAAGTCATTGATCTCTTCACCTATACCGTCAGCTTTAAATGAGATGGCTGCTCCAGAGAGATCTCCCATGGTTTTCATAGTAACATCAGTATTCATTGATTTTCCACTCATACCTACAAAATGACCATTTGAATCCCAATTACCATTTAAAGAACCAACCATTCCGTTACCTGAATTAACATCAAAGTAATCATCCATAGGGTTACCTGTTGTTCCATTTTGGTTAGCTGCAATAGTCCCGTTAGCCATTACGAAACCAGGTAAGTTTTTAGCTACGAACATATTCGTTTTAACAGAATATTGACCGTTATCGTAAGGAACGAAGATGAACCCCATAAGGTCAATCGTATCCAATGCATTGTCATCTACAGAATAATCACCTTTTGATGCAAGTCCACCGCTCATATCAAATCTAGGTGTTGCATTAGAAAGACCTCTACCAGTACATAGTTTCCAAGACATACCCTCTACATCTGTAACATTTTCAAGACCAAACTTGAAACTTGCACCGTCAAACTCAACATCTATATTATGTCCCAGTGGTGATTGTGCCGGCATGTCGTTTCTCATATTAACTAAGAAACCGTCAGTTGATGGTCTTCTACCGAATGATGCCGTCCATGATACGTCTGTTCCTAAGAAAGTATCATTTTTATATAACCAGTAAGCTTCTCTTACTCTTAGTTTATCATCAGTTGCATTTTCTCCAACAACCCAGTCAAAAGTATCATATCCGTATCCTCTTTGAGGCATACCGTTTGGATTTGTTCCATTTGTATTATCACCTGTTGGAGCTGCACCGTAAGCTTTGTTGTATCCTAGTCTACCTTTGAAAAATACATTTTCACTTGGTGCATATGCCATGTTTAGTAATAATCTGTTAGTTAAAAGCGCATCATTACCTGTTTTATTTCCTGAAGCAGTAGTGTAACTGATCTTATCAACAGCTGTTCTAAAATCAACGCTCCATTTAATATTATCGGCGGCACCGTGTGCTTTAACTTCGTTTAGTTTTTTATTAGATTGTTTTAACTTATTCTCTAGTTTCTTAATTTGCGCTTCCATACCGCTTAGTCTTTTTTCTAACTCTGCTGATGCAAACGATGTTGTTGCCAACGCAGCTACTGCTGACAGTACAAGTGCTTTTTTCTTCATATCTATCTCCTAAAATCTATATACAATATTGTAGAGTATGAGTTCTTGTATATAACTTAAAATTATATTAGATTTTTTTATGATAAATATAAAGTATTTATAAAAGTTATCTGTAGGTATAAGCTTAACTTTTTAAAGTTAAGCTTATGGTAATATTTATATATTTTAGTATTTGTATGTGATAGCAAATCTTAGGTTTTTTGATGTGATATCTGCATCATCAGAAGCTACCCATCCTGCACAGTTGATATTTGGTGTGTAGTCATGGTTTATGTGAGTATATCTTATTTGTGAAGTTAGGTTCTCACTTCCAAAGAAGTTTGTGTTCCAGTATAGCTCAAAAGCATCACCCTTTACTGCTATTTTAGAGCCTGTTGAAGTATCCTCTGCCCATGTCATAGGTGTCCAGTATTTTGAACCGTGATTGTATTCTATACCGATTTTACCGTTGTCAGTAATATTGTCAGGCATTATAGCTCCAACCCATATAGAGTTACCGCTTTTACTTACACCATCTTCGTTGCTAAGCAGTGCATAACCGTCTTTTGGATTATATTTTGAGAAACCTAATGATGCAAACATTGTAGTTTCGTCTAGGAAGTCATTGATCTCGTCACCGATACCGTCAACTTTTAAACCAACTGAGAATAGATCAGCTTCACCTGCATCAACTGCATCAACTGATTTTTCTTTACTAATTAGCTTCTTACCTTTTGTATTAAAAATATGTGCCCATTGGTACATTACTTGGTATTGACCGTCATTATAAGCAACTCCAGGAACTACGAAAAAGTCTACATTTTCATCCTCTTTATCAGTATCTGTTTGTGCAAAAGGGAATTCTTCAGGTTTTCCATATACTCCGTAACCTTCACCTGTATGAGCTCGCCCAAGTACAAATTTGGTATATGAACCCTCTACAAATCTGTTAAGATTTAGTTTTAACATAGCACCGTTTACTTCCATATTTGTAATATGTGCCAGAGGTGATCCGGAATTTGGTTCATTTTCTCTCATATTTGCTAAAAAACCGTTTGATGCAGGTCTTCTACCTATACTAAATGCCATAGGTTGATTACCTGATTTAAATTTGTACACGAAGTATGCTTCTTTGATTCTCATTAAAGTATCAGTAGCTTTTGATGATGCAGACCAGCTTTTTAGACCTTTGTCTGTTCCACTGTAATCTGCAAATACATGTGATCCCCATGTATTATAGATAGCAAGTTTACCTTTGAACATAAGGTTTTTAGCTGGTGCTGCAGCCATATTTAGATAAAGTCTGCTTGTTAACAGTGAAGAGTTTTCATAAGTTTTATTATTAAAGTTGTCTTCATATTTTAAAGTTTCAAAAGTATTTCTAAATTCGACACCTAGTTTGATATTGTCTCCTGCACTGTGTGCTTTCACTTTGTTTAGTTTTTTGTTTGATTTTACAAGTTGTGATTTTAATGTTTTGATCTCTTTTTCAAGATCAGAAAGTTTTGTTTCTATACTTGTATTTGCAAAAGATGTAGTAACTGCTGCAGCTAAAGATAGTGTTATGATGTTCTTTTTCATTTTATTCCTTTTTTATAGATTTCTAATCATAAGTTTTAATTATAACTATTATAACTGATGTAATTTTATTGTAATTTTACTAAAAATACAATTGGAATAAAAAAAGGGTTAAGCATATGCTTAACCCTTTTATATAATGTTACTTATCTTAACAAGAAGGAACATTTCCTGAATCACTTGCATATTCATGGAAGAAATCAAGGTAGTGTGGTAAATACTTTTCTTTTAAAGATTTGTCTTTAACAGTTGGACAAAGTACTTTAATCTCAGCAGCCATTCCTGCAGTTCCTATTGTTTTCCACTCATCTTGAGTATGTTTACCAGCCATTTTTGCACCTGTAACACCACAAGCCTTCTTTAGCTTTTTAGAGTAAAGCTTTTGACCCTTCTTTACATCAGCAGTTGCAGCAGTAGTAGATAGTCCTAGAGCGATTGCACCAACAAAAGCTAATTTTAGTAATTTATTCATCACTTTTCCTTTTTATAAAATATTGTCGCAAAGTATATCTATAAAAACTTAAAATTTTTCTAAATTTAGATATAATTCACATATGAAATATTACATTTTAAAACAAGTTACACAATTTTTAGATCAATATAAGCTGATAAAACGTATAAAAAGAGTAGATAATAATACTATTAGTATAGAATTTGAAGGTAAAAATATCTACTACTTTGATCTTAGTCGATCTAATGGAACGATTTACAAAAAGCACTCTGCGGAGAATATAAAAAAAGAGTTCAGTGCCCCTTTTGATGTTATACTTAATAAAAGATTTAATAATTGTAAGATAGAGAAAGTATATCTTAGAAATGAAGACAAGATTATAAATATTAAGGTACAAAGCAGATCCGCATATAAAACACAGACAACTATTCTTCAAATGGAATTTACGGGTAAAAACACAAATATAATAATACTAGAGGATGATGATACTATCATTGAAGCGTTAAGACATGTGGATGAATGGACCTCTATCAGAGTGGTAAAAGCAGGGATAAAATTAAAAGAGCTTGAAAAACCTGATTTTAAATATGAAATAAAGCCTATAGATAATATTGATCAGTTTTTATACAATATATATGAAACAAAGCAGGAAAAAATTGTTTCAGGTGTAAAAAAAGAAAAAATATTGCAGCTGAGCAAACAGATAAATAAATTAACAAAAATATTAAATAGATTAGAAGATGTGGAACAGTTAAAATCAAACTCAAAAAAACTAAACGAAGAAGCAAGCATAATTGTAGGGGAGCTTTATAAGTTTGAGGGTTATGAAAAAAATCAGATGATAAAAAAATCAAAGGATAAATTTAAAGAATCAAAAAAAGCACTTCAAAGAGCAAAAAATCAGTACTTAGAACAGGTAAATCTTACACAAAAGATTGAGTTTTTACACAGAATGTGTGAAACCATAGAAAATGCCAAAGATATTGATGAGATAGAATTTTATATGCCTAAAAAAGATAAAAACCAAACTAAAACAAAAAAAGCAAATCCATATCAAAGTTTCTTTATTGACGGCTATAAGATAATGCTTGGACGTGATGAGAGGGAAAATATATATCTTTTACAAAACTCAAAAGCAAGTGATTTTTGGTTTCATCTTCAAGGTCAGCCCTCATCCCATGTTATTGTTTCAAATAGTAAAAAAACTTTACCTGAAAATATAATAGAGGAAGCTGCCAAGATATGTGCAAGATTTTCTATATCTGCCAAGGGTGTATTTACGGTTGATTTTACACAAAGAAGAAATGTCAAGATTCAAACAAAGGCTAATGTACTATATAATCCTTACAGTTCATTGGCAGTTAAAATTTAGAAGATTAATATCTAAATCATAATTATATAAAAACGGTCTAACCATAATATAACCAATTTTTCAATACAATGGCAAAATATATAAAAAAGAACCATACAGGAGTAACATTTGAAAGAATGGTTAGATAAGATACAAGCTTGCAACTGTTTAAATGACTTGGAACAGTTAAGAGTGGATATTTTGGGAAAAAAAGGTACATTAACCCTTGAATTTGCAAAAATGAAAGATGTCCCAAATGATAAGAAAAAAGAGTTTGCACAAAATTTAAATAAGCAAAAAACTGAAGTAGCAGAAGCATTAGAGTCTCAAAAGAGGATTTTAATGGCACAGGAGTTGGAAAAACAGCTGGAATCCGAGAAGATAGATGTAACAAAATTCAGTTCAAATAACCTTACTGGTGCATATCATCCCGTAATGTTTACGTTAGATAGAATCACTACATATTTCCAAAACCTTAACTTTTCTGTTGAAGAGGGTCCTTTAGTTGAAGATGACTTTCATAACTTTGAAGCCTTAAATCTTCCAAAGTATCATCCTGCACGTGATATGCAGGATACTTTTTACTGTAACGACGGTAAAGTTTTAAGAACACATACAAGCCCTGTTCAAATTAGAACAATGATGAATACAAAACCGCCAATTAGAATGATAGCTCCGGGAGCTGTTTTTAGAAAAGACTTTGATCTTACACATACACCTATGTTCCACCAAATTGAGGGGCTGGTTGTAGAAAAAGAGGGTGTTGTTTCTTTTGCAAATTTAAAGCATGTAATGGAGGAGTTCCTTCATCATATGTTCGGTGAGGTTGAGGTAAGATTCAGACCTAGCTTCTTCCCGTTTACAGAGCCAAGCGCCGAGGTAGATATCAGCTGTATCTTCTGTAAAGATGAAAAAACAGGAAAGTCATGCGGATGTAGAGTTTGTTCACATACAGGTTGGCTTGAAGTTCTTGGATGTGGAATAGTTGATGAAAATGTTTTCAAAGCTGTAGGTTATGAAAATGTAAGTGGATATGCATTTGGTCTTGGTATCGAAAGATTTGCAATGCTTATACATAAGATTGGAGATTTAAGATCTTTATTTGAAAGTGATATTAGATTATTAGGACAGTTTAGATGATAATAACAAGACAATGGATACAAGAATATTTAGATATTACGAGACTAAGTACAAAATCAATATGTAATGCTTTAAATTCGATCGGACTTGAGGTTGATTCTACTAAAAGAGTATTAATACCAAACGGTGTTGTTATTGGAAAAGTTGAGCTTTGCGAAAAACATCCTGATGCAGACAAGCTGAATATTTGTCAAGTAGATATTGGTGATTCAAAAGTACAAATTGTATGCGGTGCTAAAAATGTAGCAGCAGGTCAGTTGGTACCAGTAGCAACTGTAGGTGCAGTTCTTGGTGATGACTTTAAAATAAAAAAAGCAAAATTAAGAGGTGTTGAGTCTTTAGGTATGATATGCAGTTCTACAGAGATAGGACTTCCAAAACTAAATGACGGGATCATGGTACTTGATGATTCTATAGGTAATCTTGTAATCGGTAAAGAGCTGAATGAATATGTGCTGATCAATGATGAGATTATAGAGATAGAACTTACTGCAAATAGAGGAGACTGTTTAAGTATACATGGAGTTGCCAGAGAACTTAGTACATATTTTAATATACCTTTAAAACATTTTGAAGCAGATATTATTACAAACAATAAAGGTATCGGTCAGATATTCGAAGTAAATTACAGCACATGTTGTGAATCTAATTTATTATACAAAGCTGCCGATATAAAAAACTTTGATATAAAATTACTGCAAAATTTAAGAGCAGCTACGGTAGATGCATTAAAAGCAACTCATATTGAAACAGCGGTAGCTTACGCAACACACAGTACGGGTGTATTGTTAAATGTATATACAAGTTCAGTATCACAAAATAAAAACAGTGATACTATCTCTTTAAGTGTTAATAAAAACGATAACGGTTTTGATACGGTAAACGGTAACGAACATTTAAGTATAATTGGTGTAGAAGCAGGACACGTTAGAGAGTTGTCGGATAAAGTGATAATTGAAGCTAATTATACTGATCCCGAGAAACTCGCACAAAAGGTTTTTGATACTAAACAAAAGACCGGAGAGATATACTATAAAGCATCAAGGGGAAGTGAAACAAATCTAACATTCGGTATAGATTATATCACCTCTTTGATATCTGCAAACGGCGGCACTATTTATAACGGAAGTCAAGATTTTATAAACGAGATACATCCAACTATTATAACTGCCAATATATCAAAAATAAATAATATAATCGGTCAGGATATTGATGTATCTGAGATAACAAAGATATTGGTTTCTTTAGGTTTTGGAGTAAGACAGCCTATAGGTGATAGTTTAAGTATTACTATTCCTACATTTAGACATGATATTAAAAATATAGCTGATATAACTGAAGAGATAGTTAGAATAATAGGTATAGACAAGATAAAATCTAAACCTCTTTTTATTGAAGAGATAAACAGAGTAAATAATGTTTCAAACAGACTTCTTATGCAAAATCAAATAAGAGCAAAATCAATAAGCAACGGTTTCTATGAAACAGTTACATATCTATTTACAAATAAAGAGAATCTTGAAAAATACGGTTTTGAAACAATAAACAAGAAAAAAGATCTAATGAATCCAATTGTGTCTGAACTAAATACGTTTAGAACAACAATGGCACTGAATCTTGTATCTGCAATTAGTGAAAATTATAAGCATGGATTTAAATCTGCAGCATTGTTCGAAAACGGTATTGTTTTTAATAAAAACGGAGAGGAGAAGAAAGCTTTAGGATTTGTTTACAGTGGTGAAGCAGAAGCTGCAAGTGTAGAAAATAATGGAAAACCTGCAAAGATGGATCTGTTTGCTTTCTCTCAAAAGATATCTAATATTATAGGAGAATTTGAGTTAGAGCCTCTAAAAAAGATAGAGAACAACTTTATCCATCCATATCAACAAGCATCAGTGATAAAAAGCGGGAAATCTATAGGAGTTATATATAAACTTCATCCAAATGTATCTAAAGATTTTGATATAGACAACGACACATATGTTTGTGAGATTGATCTGGAGAGTTTAAAAGAGGATATTATATTTGCACAACATATATCAAAATATCAAGCTTCAAAAAGAGATTTAAGTATTATTGCTCCAAAAGATATGGAGTATAAAGAGATAAAAAAATCAATTGATAAATTAAAAATCCAAGAGATAAAACAATATAATCTTGTAGATATTTATAGTGATGAAAAACTTGGGGATAAGGAGAGTCTGACAATCAATTTTGTAATTCAGTCTAGTGAAAAGACAATGGAAGAGAACGAGATATCTGCAATTATGGATAAGATATTACAAAAATTAGGTAAAGATTTAGATATAGGTATTAGATAATGGAAAAATTAAATATATCACAGTTAGAGAGATCTTTTAATATTGTAATAGACAATATAGCAAGTGACAAGTCTATATCGCATAGATGTGCTATGTTCTCACTTTTTAGCGATAAACCATCTACGATTAAAAACTTTTTAAGAGGAGAGGACACGATGGACTCTCTTCGAATTGCACAAAAGCTTGGAGCTTCTATAGAAGATAATGGAGATATTATAACAATAACACCACCTTCTAAACTGACAGAACCTGATGATGTGCTTGATTGCGGTAATGCAGGTACAGGGATGAGACTTTATGCAGGATTGCTTTCAGGTATTGAAGGAAGTTTTGTTTTAACAGGTGATAAATATTTAAGAAGCAGACCTATGAAAAGAGTAGCTGCACCTTTAAGAGATATAGGTGCAAAGATAGATGGAAGAGAAGATGGTAACAAAGCCCCTTTACATATAAGAGGGGGGAAATTAAAATCTTTTAAATATCACTCTCCTATAGATTCGGCACAGGTAAAATCGGCACTTATACTTGCCGCAATTCAAAGTGATGAAGTTTCATACTATAAAGAGGATCTTTTAAGCAGGGACCATACGGAAAGAATGTTAAACGGTATGGGTGCAGATATAAAAACTTCACAAGATGGCTGGATAGAGATCAACCCAATTAAAGGACCGTTAAAACCTTTAAACTTAACTGTACCAACTGACCCCTCAAGCGCATTCTTTTTTGCGGTTGCAGCGGCAATAGTACCAAACTCTAAAGTTACATTGAAAAATCTTACATTAAATCCTACAAGAATAGAAGCATATAAAGTTCTTAAAAGAATGGGTGCTATTGTAAAGTTCATTGAAACTGAAAATATATACGAACCTATGGGTGATATTGTAGTTGAACATAATGAGCTAAACGGTGTAACTGTTGATTCAAATATAGCGTGGCTAATAGATGAACTACCTGCACTATCAATTGCTATGAGTATAGCAAACGGTAAAAGTGTAGTTAAAAATGCACAAGAGTTAAGGGTAAAAGAGAGCGATAGAATATCTGCTGTCGTAAACAATCTAAAACTTTGTGGAGTTGAATATACCGAATTTGATGACGGTTATGAGATAAACGGAAATACTGAACTAAATAAAGCAGTTATAAATTCTCACGGCGACCATAGAATTGCTATGAGTTTTGCAATAGCGGGACTTCTTTGCGGCATGGAGATAGAAGATACTCAATGTATCGAAACATCTTTCCCTAATTTTATGGATATTTTGGAGAGTTTAAGAAAATAATGCAGGTAAAATTAGCTTTATCTTACGGTTTTTGTTTTGGTGTAAAAAGGGCAATTAAAATTGCTCAAGAGCATCAAAATTCAGCTACTATGGGTCCGCTTATACATAATCAAAAAGAGATAGACAGACTTAAAAATGATTATAATGTAGGACTTTATAACTCTATAGATGAAGCTAAACCAAATGATACGGTTATCATTAGAACACACGGTATACCAAAGGATGATCTTCAAGAACTAAAATTAAAAGATACCAAGGTTATCAACGCAACCTGTCCATTTGTAACAACCCCTCAGCAGATTGTAAAAAAGATGTCAGATGAAAAATACTCTGTGGTTATATTCGGCGATGAAAATCACCCGGAAGTAAAGGGTGTAAAAAGTTACGGCGATGATGTGCATGTGGTATTGAGATCTGAGCAGTTGGATAAAATAGACTTTAAATATGATAAAATTGCTACCGTTGCTCAAACCACCAGAAAAAAACATGATTATTTAAATGTTGTAAATAAACTACTTCTTAAATTTAAAGAGGTAAGGGTATTTGATACAATATGTGACGCGACTTTTGAAAATCAAGCAGCAACAAAAGAGTTGGCGCAAGAGGTTGATATTATGATTGTAATAGGCGGCAAAAACTCATCAAACACTAAACAGCTTTTGAATATAGCAAAAGAGAATTGTGAAGAAAGCTACTTAATAGAAGATAAAACAGAATTGGATCATAATTGGTTTAAAAATAAAATAATTTGCGGTATAGCCGCAGGAGCTTCTACACCTGATTGGATCATTCAGCAGGTTATCGATAAACTTGAAAAAATATAACAAACAACTAAATTAATCACTTTAAGCTTTACTTTATAAAATATAAAGTCTACTTTAGATATAATGAGCAAATTAAATTTATATAAGGGTAGGCAAGACGCAATGAAATTTGAAGATTTTGAAATCGAAGGTGAAGACTTCGCAACATTACTGGAGGAAAGTGAAAAGAAAACAGAAACTAACCAAATAGTAGACGGTGTAATCGTTGAGATGAACGACATGGGAGCATTAGTAGATATAGGACAAAAGAGTGAAGGTAAACTTAATATCTCTGAGATCACTATCAATGGTGAAGTTCAGTACAAAGTCGGTGATACTATTAAAGTTATGATCACTTCAAACAGAGGTGAAAGACCGGGAATATCTTACAAAAAAGTTTTACAAAAAGAACAATTCGATACTTTCTTTAAAGAGCATGGTGAAGAACCTGAAAACCTAGTTGTTGAGGGAACTGTTGTTTCTGTTAAGCCAAGAGCAGGTTTTGTAGTACAAGGTGAAGAGGGTATAGAATACTTTATGCCGATGGCACAAGGTTTCTTAAAAGCTCACGGTGCAGTTGGTAAGAAAATAAAAGCAGCAGTATTAAAAGTTAAACCGGAAACAAACAGTATCGTTATCTCAAGAAGAAAACTTATTGAAGAGTCTCAAAAGAATAAAGAAGAGAAAATCAATGAGCTTATGAAAGAAAATACACCAAAAACCGGAACGATTAAGAAGATCACTAGTTACGGTATGTTTGTAGACTTAGGTGGAATTGACGGTTTAGTTAACTACAACGAGATCAGTTACAAAGGTCCTGTTAATCCATCATCTTACTACAAAGAGGGTGAAGAGGTTGTTGTTGTTATCAAATCATTTGATAAAGAAAAAGGACACTTGTCTTTATCTATAAAAGATGCACTTCCTAATCCATGGGAAGAGATGAGAGACGAATTAGAAGTTGGCGATACAATTACGGTAACAGTTTCTAACTTTGAGTCTTACGGAGCATTTGTTGATCTTGGAAACGATATTGAAGGTCTTTTACATATCTCTGAGATCTCTTGGAATAAAAATGTTAAAAATCCAAAAGACTATTTAGAGATAGGACAAGAGATCAATGTTGAAGTTATAGATCTTGACTGTGACAAAAGAAGATTAAGAGTTAGTCTTAAATCACTTCTTCCAAAACCGTTCCAAACATTTATCAAAGAGCATAAAGTAGGTGATGTTATAAAAGGAAAAGTAGCGACTTTAACTGACTTCGGTGCATTTATAAACTTAGGTGACGTAGACGGATTATTACACAATGAAGAAGCTTCTTGGGATGGTAGTGCAAAATGTAAAGCTATTTACAAGAAAAATGATGAAGTTGAAGTTAAGATCATTAAAATAGATACAGATAAAGAGAATATCTCTTTAAGTATTAAAGCTTTACAAGATTCTCCTGCACAAAAATTCGAAAGTGAACATAAGCCCGGTGATATCATAAAGTCAACTATCAAAGATGTTAAAGATTTCGGTGTATTTGTTAAATTAGCAGATAACCTAGACGGACTTATCAGAAAAGAAGATATGGTAAAAGATGAATCTGAAGAAGAGGCTGAATTAAAAGTCGGTGATGAGATTGAAGCTGTTGTAGTAAATATCGACAAGCCGAGAAACAGAGTAAGATTATCTGTAAGAAGACTTGCAGCTCAAAAAGAAAGAGATGTTTTAAAATCAGTAAATGACAACTCATCAATGACTCTTGGTGATGCATTAGCCGGACAATTAAAATAATATAAGAGTTGGAGAAAACAATGAATAAACCTACAGTTGTAGTATGTGACCATATCCACGAAAGTGGATTGGAGATACTTCAGAACACTAGTGATATTAATTATGTATATGCAGCAGATATTGATAAAACTGCTCTTTTAGATGTAGTAAAAGATGCTGACGTATGTATCACAAGAAGTTCAACCGATATTGATGAAAAGTTTTTAAATGCAGCCCTAAATCTTAAAGCTGTTGTAAGAGCAGGTGTCGGTGTTGATAATGTAGATATGGATGGATGTAGTAAAAGAGGTGTTATAGCTATGAACGTTCCTACGGCAAATACAATTGCCGCTACGGAACTTACTATGACACATATGCTTTCTTGTATGAGAAAGATGCCTTATGCCCATTCTCAACTAAAAGATCAAAGAATCTGGAAAAGAGAAGATTGGTACGGTCAAGAGTTATACGGTAAAAAACTAGGTGTTATCGGATTTGGTAATATTGGACACAGAGTTGCTCTTAGAGCAAAATCTTTTGAGATGGATGTAGTAACTTACGACCCTTATATACCATCTTCAAAAGCTACTGATCTTGGTGTTGAATATACAACAAATTTTGATGATATTCTAGCATGTGATATCATCACTATCCACACACCTAAAAACAGTGAAACTTTAAATATGATCGATGAAGAGCAGATTGCTCGGATGAAAGACGGTGTTATTTTAATTAACTGTGCAAGAGGTGGTTTATATAATGAAGATGCATTATATAATAATCTAAAAAGCGGTAAAATAGCAATGGCAGGAATTGACGTATTTGCTAAAGAACCGGCTACTGATCATCCCCTTCTTGATCTTAACAATATTACGGTTACGGCACACCTTGGAGCAAATACTGTAGAGTCTCAGTATAAAATTGCTACTCAAGCAGCAAATAATGCTATTAAGTCAGCAAGAGGTGTAGGTTATCCTCATGCATTAAATCTTCCTATAGATGAAACAAAAATACCTACATTTGTTAAGCCCTATTTAGAGCTTACTCAAAAAATGGCATTTTTAATTGCTCAGATGGATAAAAGTGCAATAGAATCTATAAAAGTAGAAGCTGAAGGTGAAATAGCAGAATATTTAGACAGTTTATCAACATTTGCCGTAGTTGGAGCATTGACGCATAGTTTAAGTAATGAAAAGATCAATTACGTAAATGCAACATTTGTAGCAGAAGAGAGAGGAATTAAAGTTGATTCTTCAGAAC
This sequence comes from Campylobacterota bacterium, assembly GCA_034717895.1. Lineage (GTDB taxonomy): Bacteria > Campylobacterota > Campylobacteria > Campylobacterales > Arcobacteraceae > JAIOSF01. Next base: position 65,185 of record JAYEMD010000155.1, read on the forward strand.
ACTCGAATACTAGCCCTTATAAAAATCAAGTGTCTGTTAAAATAACAACTACAAACGGTGTAAATATGACATGTGGTACTATCTTTGAAGAGGAAGTACAAAGAATAGTCAAGATCAATGATTATTTAATGGATATAGAACCGGCAGGTAAAATGATACTTTTAACTAATTCTGATGTTCCCGGAGTGATCGGTAAAGTCGGTACAACTTTATCAGATGAAGGGATCAATATCTCTGACTTTAGACTAGGAAGAAGCAAAGACGGTGCTCTTGCAGTTATCTTGGTTGATGAGAATGTATCTGACGATACATTGAAAAAACTAGAAAATTTAGAAGCAGCAAGATCTGTTTCATACGCACAAATATAATTTAGGTGAATTAGAAAATAAGTAAAACTTACTTGTTTTCTGATGAAAATATAGCTTGTGTATTTTTCACCAGCGAAATTTATAAAATGACGGAGTAACAAAATATGGCATTAGGTATGAGTGATTTAAAAAAAGGTCTTAAAATAGAACTTGACGGTATTCCATACAAAATTGTAGAATATGCACATGTAAAGCCCGGTAAAGGTGCAGCATTTGTAAGATGTAAAATTAGAAACTATCTAAATGGAAAAACTATTGAAAAAACTTTCCATGCAGGTGATAAGTTTGAAGCACCTGATCTTCAACAAAAAACTATGCAGTTTTTATATGATGACGGTGAATTTTTACAATTTATGGATCTTGAAACGTATGATCAAATCGGTCTTACTTCTGATCAAGTCGGTGATGCGGAAAAATGGATCATTGACAGTATGAATGTTGATATGATGTTCTATAACGGTGAAGCTATAACAGTTGAGCCTCCAATGACAGTTGAACTAAAGATCGTTGAAACACCACCTAATTTTAAAGGTGACTCACAAGGCGGTAAAAAGCCTGCAACCTTAGAATCTGGTGCAGTTGTTCAAATCCCTTTCCATTTAGTTGAAGGTGATATGATCAAATGTGATACAAGAACAGGTGAATACCTAGAAAAAGTAAAATAGTAAGCTTTTCGCCGATAATCGGCGAATAAGCTCTGTTTTCATCAGTCATTTACTGACGTAAACTCCTTCTTCAAACAAATCTTCTTCTTGATTCTCGACAAAAATCTCACTATTTTATAAAAATTAACGGAAATTTAATATCCCCCTATTTATGTTCCTTTTATATATAACAAAGGATATAGATGAAAATAGAAAGATTGATAATAGTATGGACAATATTACAAACTGTAGTAAGTAGTAAAGAAGAACTAATACTTATATTAAATATTTATTAAGGTTAATATTAGATATAATTCCAAAATTTTTTTTACAGGACAACTATGCAAAAAGAACTTATTATATTTGATATGGACGGTACACTTATAGACAGTGGTAATGTTATTACAAATACTATTAATTATGTTAGAACTAATATAGGTCTATCTTCAATACCTAAAGAGGATATGTTACATCAATTAAACAATCCTGATATAAATGCTGCTGAGTATTTTTACGGTACTAAAGAGTTTACATCTGAACAAACCAAACTTTTTGGTGAGTATTATGACAAAAACTGCATAAGTGATATTGTACTTTATGACGGTATAAAAGAGATGCTTGAGATCACTGAAGTGAATTTTAGATTAAGTATTGCTACTAATGCTTCTGTGGAGTTTGCAAAAAAGATGGTAAGACATCTGAATATCAATAGTCATTTTGAGTTTATAATCGGGGCAAACTGTGTTGACAATCCCAAACCGCATCCTGATATGCTTTTAAAAACATTAGAAACGTTGAATGTGAAAAGTGAGAAATCTATCTTAGTAGGTGATAGTCATAAAGACTTAAGAGCAGCACAAAGTGCAAATATAGATAATATTTTAGTTAACTGGGGATTTTCCGACCACGGTGATGATGAAGCTGTTCATTGTGTAGAACAGCTTTCATCACAGCTTTTAGACTTAGGGTAGCTTATATACCTTCAGCTATCATAGCATCGGCTACTCTTTTAAAGCCGGCTATATTAGCTCCGTCTACATAATTTCCGTCAACTCCGTAATCTCTTGCAGTTAGATGTACTCTTTTACAGATTTGTCTCATTGTCGTTTCAAGCATCCCTTCAACTTTTTCAAATGACCATTTTTCCATACCTGCATTTTGTGACATCTCAAATTCACTTACGGCAACACCGCCTGCATTTGCAGCTTTTGCGGGAGCAAAAAGTATGCCGTTTTCTCTAAGTAGGTCAATAGCTTCAGGTGTTGAAGGCATGTTTGCACCTTCACTAACAGAGATACATCCATTTTGGATAAGGTTTTTTGCATCAACATCTGTAAGTTCATTTTGTGTTGCACTAGGGAAGGCACAATCACAAGGTATAGTCCAAACTTGATGACCCCCTTTAGGATAATCTTCAACTGTTGTATAAACAGCATCTGAGTGTTCTTTACAATATACTTCAAGTGAAGCTCTTCTTTTAAATTTTATATCTTTAAGTGTATCAAGATCAATTCCTCTTGGATCATATACAGTTCCTTTACTATCACTGCATGTTACCGGTTTTGCACCTAATTGGTAAAGCTTTTCAATTGTGTGAATAGCAACATTACCGGCACCGCTTACCGTACATATTCTACCTTGAAAACCATCTTTATTAAAGTACTTTAACATCTCATCGGTAAAGTACACACAACCATAACCTGTAGCTTCGGGTCTCATAAGACTTCCTCCGAACATAAAAGGTTTTCCCGTAAGCACACCCTCATAAGATGAAGTGATCTTTTTATACTCACCGAATAGATAACCTATCTCTCTTCCACCTACACCGATATCACCGGCAGGCACATCTATTCTAGGTCCTATAAATTTATGCAGTTCTGTCATATAAGCACTACAAAAATTCATAACTTCAAAATCTGATTTCCCTTTAGGGTCAAAGTCACTTCCCCCTTTTCCACCGCCGATAGGAAGACCCGTAAGGGAATTTTTGAAAATTTGCTCAAAACCTAAAAATCTTAAAATTCCGCTGTTTACGCTTGGATGAAATCTCAAGCCCCCCTTATACGGTCCAAGAGCATTATTAAACTGCACTCTGTAACCTGTATTTACCTGAACATTTTGATTATCATCCATCCATACAACTTTAAATTTAAATTGTCTATCAGGAGTTGTAAGTCTATCTATAATTGCATGTCTTTTATAATCAGGGTTACTGTCAAGTATAGGCTTTAAACTATCTAAAACCTCCTGCACTGCTTGAAAAAAAGTGTCATCACTTGCACACTCTCTTAATTTCATTTTTTCTATAATTTCATTTGATATACTCATAAACAATCCTTTAATTTTATAATACTAATCATATCTTAAATATTTTTATATATATATTATGATACCATTCGCAAAATATATCTTTCCTCGAGAAATAATAAAAAGGTATCACATTTAATGCCCTTATCAAATTTAAATAAAGAACAATATGCATCTGCAACATGTAAACTTGGGCATAATCTTATAATAGCAAGCGCAGGCACAGGAAAAACATCAACTATTGTTGGACGTATAGGCTGTTTGCTCCATAGCGGAGTCAAACCTGAACAGATATTATTATTGACATTTACAAACAAAGCGGCATCGGAGATGGTAACAAGAGTTGCTAAATACTTTGATGAACAAACCGCAAAGGCAATAGTCTCAGGTACATTCCACAGTGTAAGTTACAAACTTTTAAAAGCTAACGATACACCTATAACGTTAAAGCAGCCAAGTGAATTAAAAACGCTTTTTAAATCTATTTATGAAAAAAGGGTATTTACCCAGCAAAATGATTCTAAACCTTATGACGGCGGATATTTATATGATATATACAGCTTATATCTAAACAGCAGTCACAATGAAACTTTTGAAGAGTGGATAGGAAAAAAGAATGAAGATCATAAAGACTATGTACTGATTTACCAAGATGTAGTAGATGAATTTAATAAATTAAAAAAACAATACGGATATGTAAATTTTGATGATCTACTTATATATATGATGGATCTTCAAAAACAAAAACAGTTTGGCTTTACTGAAATATTGGTAGATGAATACCAAGATACAAATCCGCTTCAGGGAAAAATACTAGACGGCTTTAAACCAAAATCTCTTTTTTGTGTAGGTGATTATGATCAAAGTATATATGCCTTTAACGGAAGTGATATAGGTATTATTTCATCTTTTGATGAGAGATATGAGGGTGCGAAGATATTTACGTTAAACAAAAACTACAGATCAACAGAGCCTATTTTAAACCTTGCTAACAAAGTTATAGAACATAACCCTCGAATATATGAAAAAGCACTTGAAGTTGTAAGAACTGAAAGAGAACATGTACCGCAGTTGTTGAAATTTGATGAGCTGTACAATCAGTATGAATTTATAGCAAAGCAGATCTCTCAAAGTAAAACACAAAGAGATGAGATATCAATTATATTTAGAAACAACTCCAGTGCGGATGGTGTGGAAGCAAACTTAAGAGAGTATGGAATAGAGTGTAAAAGGAAAGGGGGACATAGTTTCTTTGATGCAAGAGAGATAAAAGCTATACTTGACATTATCGTTCTTCTGGTAAACCATAATGATATGATGGCATTTATACATTTAATCGAGTATGGAAAGGGTATAGGAAAAGCTATAGCTAAAGATGTATTTGAAGCACTTTTAAGAGTAGGGCATGGAAATATGTTCCATGGACTTTTCAATCCTGATAACTCAATAATAAAACCATATAAAAGTAATAAAACTACAAATGTACAACTTGGACTTTTTGATGATTTTATAGAGATGGGATCTACTGCTAAATTCAAGGATCTGGGCTGGGAAAATAAGTTTTTAAACAATGCCATATTAAAACACCCAAAACTTACTTTAGAGGGTGGAATTTTTTTATATGATTTTTATACACTAATGAAAGAATTAAAACGTATCCAAAATCCACAGAATATGATAAAACACATACAAGAGCATAAATTTTTTCAAGAGATAGTTGAAACTCTTTGTACGAACAGAGCAAAACAAAAAGACGGTACCATAAATGAAACTATGAAGCAGTCAGCTTTCTCAAAAACAAAACGAAGAGTAGAAACATTAAAGCAGTTATCGTCAAAACACAATAACCTTAAAAACTTTATTAATGCCATGATTTTAGGCGGTGGAGAGATGAGTGAAGGGACAGGGGTAAATCTTCTGTCTGTTCACGCAAGTAAAGGTTTGGAGTTTGAAGAGGTTTATGTGGTAGACCTTATGGACGGAAGATTCCCAAACAGAACGTTGATGAGCAAGGGTGGAAGTTTGGATGAAGAGAGACGTCTTTTTTACGTAGCAGTTACCAGAGCAAAAGATATTTTATATTTATGTTATGCCTCTTACGATAGAATAAAAAAATTAGATTTTATCCATAGCCCATTTTTAGTAGAAGCAGGTATGGTAAAAGGTGATAAAGAGAATAAAGAGGAAAAAGAATAATGTTTGAAACTTTA
>JAYEMD010000156.1:0-9283 GCA_034717895.1 Campylobacterota bacterium
AGAGAAGTAAGGGGAAAAAATGGCACAATTATTTACTAGAGATACACAAGCAATTTTTTGGAATAACAACAAAACTGCTATCCAAAGAATGCTAGATTACGATTACACAATTAAAAGAGATAAGCCATCTGTTGCAGCAATCGTTGCTCCAACAGCATCTGGAAAATTCGAGAAATTCTTCTACGGACCTGATGAAGTTATGATCCCAACTTTTAAAACTACTGCAGATGCTAAAGCTGCTCAGCCTCAAGCTGACGTACTTTTAAACTTTGCATCTTTTAGAACTGCATATGATGTAACTATGGAAGCATTAGAGATCGGTGGATTTAGTTGTATTATGATTACAGCTGAAGGTATCCCTGAAAGATTAGCAAGAGGTATGAACCAAACAGCAAGAGAGAAAAATGTAACTGTTATTGGACCTGCTACTGTTGGTGGTATCGCTCCTGGTGCATTTAAAATTGCTAATGTTGGTGGTACTATTGAAAATATCGTTAACTCTAAACTACATAGAGCCGGTTCATGTGGTCTTGTAACTAGATCAGGTGGTCTATTCAACGAGCTTTCAAACATCATCTCTATCAATGCTGACGGTATTGCAGAGGGTGTTGCTATTGGTGGAGACAGATTCGTTGGATCTGTATTTATTGATAACTTATTAAGAATGCAAGACAACCCGGAAGTTAAGTATATGTTACTTCTTGGTGAAGTTGGTGGTACTGAAGAGTATAAAGTTATCGAAGCTATCAAAGACGGAAGAATCACTAAGCCGGTTATTGCTTGGTGTATCGGAACTATTGCTAAGTACTACGACAGTGGTGTACAATTCGGTCACGCAGGTGCATCTGCAAATGCTGAAGCTGAAACTGCTGAGTCTAAGAACAAAGCAATGGCTGAAGCCGGAATCCATGTACCTGCTACATTCAATGACTTACCTGCAAAGATCAAAGAAGTTTACGAGTCGTTAAACTTAGATCCAATCCCTGAGCCAGAGATGAATGTATGTCCAAAGGTGCGAAGATCTAAGCAGTTTATCTGTACTATCTCTGATGATAGAGGTGATGAGGCTACTTACGCTGGATTCCCGATATCTTCTGTTGCTACTCCTGACACTGGTAAAGGTATCGGTGATGTTGTATCATTACTATGGTTTAAGAAACAATATCCAAAATGGGCTACTGATTTCATCGAAACTGTAATGAAAACTGTTGCTGATCACGGTCCTGCAGTTTCTGGTGCTCACAATGCAAAAGTAACTGCAAGAGCCGGTAAATCTGTTGTTGAGTCACTTGTAACCGGTCTTTTAACAATAGGACCAAGATTCGGTGGTGCTATTGACGGTGCAGCTGAGCACTTCAAATATGCTGATGACAATGATCTATCTCCAAAAGAGTTCTTAAATCATATGAAAAAGGCTGGAATTCCTATTCCAGGTATCGGACATAGAATTAAGTCACTTAAAAACCCTGATTTAAGAGTAAAAGGTCTTATGGATTATGCTGCAGAGCACTTCCCATCAACTCCGTTACTTGACTATGCAAGAACAGTTGAGGCATTAACAACTTCTAAGAAAGAGAACCTGATCCTTAACGTTGACGGTACTATCGGTATTCTTATGGTTGATATGTGGAGAGCTTTAGGTTACTCAGAGGAAGAGATCAATGAGTTTATCGCTTCCGGTACACTTAACGCATTCTTCATCGTTGGTAGATCTATTGGATTTATCGGTCATATCCTTGATGAGAAAAGATTAGCTATGCCTATGTATAGACACCCAATGGATGACATCTTATATGATGTTCCAGTGGCAGAAGAGATCTAATAAAAAGATACTCTTTATAAAACTAAGCCGCTCCTTTATAGGAGCGGCTTTTTTTTGCTATAATAATTCTATGAAAAGATCACCCCAAGAGTACTCATTACATAGCGCTTTCTCTTTATTGGAATTGTTGTTTATTATAGCTATTATTACCGTTGTTATATCCCAAATCACAATAAAACCTCAAAACAATAATTTAGACCTTGCACTAAAACAAATAAAACTTTATTTAAACTATACACGATATATAGCACATATAGATAATAAATACTCACTTAACGATAACGAATGGAAAAAGAGATTATGGACTTTGAAATTCCAAAGATGTTCATCATCAATAGGAGGCTTATACTTTGTAATATACTCAGATACAAGTGGAGGTACTGCTCACTTTAAAAAAGAGGAATCTCTAAAAGACCCCTTATCAAATAAATATTTATACTCAAATTATGATTGTAAAGTATCTAAAGATGAAAGCAGATATATACTATTAACTAAAGAGTATGGTATAGAAAAAGTTGAAGTAAGTTGTAACAGTACTAATACAATTGGACAAATAAGTTTTGCTTACGATGGAAAAGTTTATTCTAAACTTGGTAATAATCCAACTGAAATTATCGATAGATGCTATATAAAGATTTATGATAAAGATAATAGATCAAGAACTTTAACAATAGAGCCTAAAACAGGTTATATCTTCTAAATTAAGAGTAATAATGTACCGATAAAGTCTTTATCGGTACTTTACTATTATTTTTTAAATACTCTTTTATATATATTATCTACATTTTTTGTGTAGTATTCATAGTTGAAACACTCTCTTATCTGTTTTTCTGATAATTTGCTTCTTAACTCTTCGTCAGCTAATAGATGACCCAAGTAAAGTGATTCACCTTTTTTATTAGTTGTAGGTTTACCTTGCTGAATCTCTCCCCAAACTTTCATAGCATTTCTTTGAACAATCTTATAAGCATCTTCTCTGCTTACACCGGCTTTAGGAAGCTCCAATAGAACTCTTTGAGAGAAAACAAGCCCACCTGTAAGGTTAAGGTTTTTCATCATATTCTCAGGCATAACAGTAAGGTTTGCAATAACATTATTCATTCTGTGAAGCATAAAGTTAGTTGTGATAAATGCATCAGGAAGCCAGAATCTTTCACTTGAAGAGTGAGAGATATCTCTTTCATGCCATAGTGCTACGTTTTCCATTGCAGGTGCTGCATGTGCTCTTATTGATCTAGCCAGTCCTGTAATATTCTCAGTTAAAATAGGGTTTCTTTTATGTGGCATAGCAGAAGATCCTTTTTGATCTTTTGCAAAATACTCTTCAGCTTCATAAACTTCGGTTCTTTGAAGATGTCTAACTTGAACAGCAAATTTTTCAATAGTAGAAGCCATACATGCTAGTGCAGTAGCAAGTCTAGCATATCTATCTCTGTGAACAACTTGATTTGAACATGGCTCAGGTTTAAGCCCTAGTTCTTTCATAGCATACTCTTCAAGCTCTAAGGGTGCATGTGCAAAGTTACCCATAGCACCTGAAATTTGACCCACAGAGATAACCTTCATAGTCTCTTTTAGGTTTTTTAGATGTCTAGCCATCTCATCATACCAAACAGCAAGAGTAAGACCAAAAGTTATAGGCTCACCGTGTATACCGTGGCTTCTTCCTACCATAAGTGTATACTTATGCTCCTTTGCTCTTTTTTTGATAGATTTCATTAACATCTTAACATCTTTAATAATTATTTTTAATGAATCTCTCATTTGGATTGCCACACCCGTATCAACTGCATCTGATGATGTCATACCATAATGGAACCATCTTGACTCATCGCCAAGTGATTCAGAAACACTTGTATTAAATGCAATTAGATCATGTTTTGTAACAGCCTCTATCTCTTCAATTCTCTCCACAGAGAAAGTTGCGTTCTTTACAATTTTCTTACAATCTTCATCAGGGATCAGTCCTAATTTGTTCCAAGCTTTAACGGCTGCTTTTTCAACCTCAAGCCAAGCTGCATATCTTGCATGTTGTGTCCAGTGTTTTGTCATCTCCGGTCTTGCGTATCTTTCTACCATTTTATTCTCCTATGTATTTTACTATGTAAAACTATACATACTACAATACGTATAGTTTTACATAGTTAGTTTAATATCTAAGCTGATATGTAATATCACCTGCACCTACACCAAGGGCTATACCCTCATCTATTGTTTTTACAACCGCATCATCTTTTATAAGATCAATTTTTCCCTTAGATGTTATTATTTTATCTGCCAAAATTATATTATAATACGAAAATAAATTCACAAAGTCAATATCTTGAGGCTCTTCATTTACAGACCATACGGGAAGTATGACAAGCTCATCACATCCAAAAAAACAACCTCTAAATGCTTCAAGGTTATCTAACGTTCTGCTATATTTGTGTGGCTGCCAGATAATTGTTGTCTTTTTTATATCTGTGAATTGTTTATATATATTTACGGATTTTATAGTAGCTTTTATCTCTGTTGGATGATGAGCATAATCATCAATAACTACAAAGTTTTTTGTACCGATATTTTTTTGTACAATATCAAATCTTTTTTTGATACCTTTGTATTTTGAAAGATTATTTTTTATATCATCTAATTCCATTGATTGTTTTGCGGCAAGTATTGCACAGGATGTATTTAGTGCAATATGTTCACCAAATCCCCATACTTCAAAAGATCCAAAATCTTTTAGATCAAATCTTGTAAACGGCTCACCCTCTTTTAAAAAGTACTCTATATTTGCTATATCTTTACTTGGGTATAGTTTTATAGCAAACTTATCATAAGATGATAGAAATTTATCTTCAGCATTTATAACTCTTAGTTTTGCAATATCAAGAAACTCTTTGTATGCAGCATAAAATTTTCTCTCATCATAATCATAGTATTCCATATGCTCCGGTTCTGTATTTAGGACAATAGAACAGTATGGGTGTGACAATACAAAACTTCCATCACTCTCATCTGCTTCAAAAGCCAAAGTATCATTGATATACCTAAAGTTTGAATCAAACTCTTTACTAATAGCTCCTATAAGAGCAGAACTATTTAAAATAGAGCTTAGTATTGCTGTAGTAGTGCTTTTACCGTGTGCTGCACAGGTACAGAAGTTTTTTGTTTTTTGAAGTATAACACTAAGTGCCTCTTTCCTAGGAAGTAGTAAAAGCTCTTGTTCCTTAGCTTCTTCAACTTCACAATTGTTATTTTGAACTGCTGCACTATATATAACTAAATCTTGTGATTTGATATTCTCTTTAGATTGTGGGATATTTACCTCTATCCCCTCCTCTTTAAGCTGATCTGTAACAGGAGTTTGTTTAATATCTGAACCGCTTACCTCATGACCGCTGTGTTTCATAAATCTTGCCAAGGCAGAAAGACCTATACCGCCAATACCTATAAAGTGTACTTTCATAACTACTTCAATAGATGCTTTAAATTATTGTATTGTTCTTCTAAAAGCTTAGAGTTCTCAGCTAAGTACTCTTTTGTATTAAACTGGAAGTTCATTATAAAGTATCCGTAAACATCATCACTGCTTGGCTGCTCATGGATAACATTCTCTTCATAGAAACTATCCATATCAACTTCTTTTGCACAAGCTATCAGATGAACATTTAAAGACTCAACAAGCTTTTCATCATCTATTATCTGTGTTAGTATAAAGAATAACTCTGAAGCACCTTTATAGTTTAAAAGGCTCCATTTCTCTATAGCATGTTCATAGAAGCTTCTTATAAAATAGATATCATCATTTTCTAAAGTCAGTTTAGTATCATCTTTTAATCTCTCTTCAATCTTGTCAAATGATACCTTTAGAATCTCTTCATACACTCTGTGAACTCTTTGCTCATCAAGGTTTAAAACAAGAAGTGTATCAAGAACTTCATAAAGACCTGATATAGATTTTGATTCCATTACTTCCTTTTCTCTGTGGTCTAAATAAGACAAAAACTCTGGATTTGTCCTAGCTTCATTTAGTTCTACTTGATCCATCTTTATTGTCCTTTATATTCAGTAATGAATGTTTTTAATCTAGTTAATACTTCTTTTGTTTTATTCGGATTTTCAACAAGAGCAATTCTAACATAACCCTCCCCTATACCGTTTCTTCCAAGAAAACTTCCAGGAAGAACTTTTATATTCATCTTCTTATAAAGCTCTTGCGTGAATTTTAGTTCATCTTTAACCTCAAGCCAGATATAAAAAGTAGCATCCGGTACAGTGATATCTAAAATATCTCTAGCTATCTCAAAGTTCTCTTTATAGATAGCTCTAAAACCTTCCACGTGAGACTCTTCACTCCATGCAGCGGCAGCTGTTTTTTGTAAAGGAAGAGGAGATGCACACCCTACATAGGTTCTATATTTCATATATGATTTTAAGATCTCGGCATCACCTGCAATAAATCCACTTCTAAGACCCGGCGCCGAGCTTCTTTTAGAGATAGAGTTCAGTACCAAACAGTTTTTAAACACAAAATTTCCAGCTTCTATAGAAGCTTCTAAAAGGGATACGGGCTTTTTAGACTCATCAAAATAAAGCTCACTGTAACACTCATCGTTTATAAGTATAAAATTAAACTCTAAAGCCTTTTTAACCCACTTTACAAGTTCATCTTTAGATATTACGGCACTTGTTGGGTTGTTTGGATAGTTTAGTATAACTAAATCACATTTTTCAAGATCTTCATCTTCTAAATATGCAATATAGTTATTCTCTTTAGTTAGATCAAGATGTATTATCTCAGCTCTGCTTGCAATTGCTGCACCCTCGTATATCTGATAAAAAGGGTTTGTAAATGCCATAACAGGATTTTGCAGATCAAATAATGCAAACTGAGGGAAGTTAAAAAGTACCTCTCTTGTACCAAAAGTAGGGATAATCTGAGAGTTTTCAAGCTCTACACCAAATCTAGACTTGTTAAATTTTATCATGGCATCTTTTAAGTAACTTTCCCCTGCTGTTTTTGGGTACTTGTTTAAAAGGTATGAACTGTTCTTTAGCTCATCTTGTATAAATTGAGGTGTGTTGAACTGTGGTTCACCAATAGTTAAACTACTAGGTTCATAAGCATCATTTGCCTTGATACCGTCAAGTAGTTTTGTTAGTTTTTCAAAAGGGTATGTTTCAAAATTCATTGTAAATTTTTACCTTGCTGTTATATAATCGCGATTATAACGTATAATTGATAAAGGTTATATTTTGTATAAATGATATACAAATTACATATAATGAAATTCTTTTAAAAAACTCTTCCTTTTCTGGAAAAACTTTCTATGTGTTTTATGATGCAAAGGTCGCTTCTTCTCCTTAAAAGCAGGCACTATATAACCCCAGTCAGAGTTTCTGGCAAACAATACCACATAGTCTATAGTACTGCCGCTCCATTTGTTCTTAATGATAAAATCATCCTCATTGGCATCAAAAGTCTTTACCTGTATTCTATAATAATTTGGTCCGTCTGATATAAGTATGTCAGTTTTATGTGCATTGTCAATCACAGGCATAAACACCTGCCAGCCGTCACACATAAGCCAGCTTACAACAATACTCTCATAAGACATGTTTTTTAAAGTGTGATAAGTCCCCGGTTTGTTTTTTGTACGTCTCATTGGCGGCATGTTTGCTCCTTATATTTTGATAAAACTATTTTTTAATTTCATTACTGTCAATATGAATTAATTCACAAATTTTATAAAATAATATATCTGTAAATTGTAATACTTTAAAAATTTCAGCTCTTGTAGGCATTTTTCTATCAGGGGTAGGATATGAACCTTTTATATGATAATTTGATATTAATGCCAAAAGTCTTTGCTCTTCTATATCAAAAACAACATATTCACCAAGCAATAACGAAAGTTCGTTTAGATCATGAGTTTTTGTTATCTTTTTATTATCATATGCCAAGAGAGATTTCAAGATAATTTCACAAGCATAGTGTAAATCAACAGCTATAACATCTGTATAATGTTCTGCATCATAAAGTAATTTTCCAGAACTATAGTGATGCCAAGCTTTAGTTAGCCACTCTTTAGCTGCTGTTTCGTTCATAAAGAACTTTTCCTTTTTCTAATATATCTATTTTATAAAAGTAATCATCTCTGGAATTAAGATAATCACTTGATGCAGATATAATATCAATACCATTTGTTTTATATTTTCTCATAGTATCCAAAAGCTTTATCTTTGCTTCTACCTCAAAATTATCAAACTCTTCATCTCTTAACTCATCTTTTACTAAAAAAATATCAAGATCACTATCTTCTGTAGGAGTACCGTATGCATAAGAGCCAAATAATATTATTTTATCAGGTTCAAGAGGTATTAACTTTTCAACGATCTCGTCTTTAATTTGTTCAATGTTTAACATTTATAATACTCCTTTACTGTTTATTTAGAATATTATATCATAAAAATCAATACTTATTTTTTAATTAGCTCATATAGTTATAGAAACTTTTATTCTCTTTCTTTTCACTTTTTTAGAAAAAGTAAACAAAACAAACGCAATGCAGTTTCCTTAAAAAATCGGTTGTCGTTTGTCCTCGTACCTGCGGGATTTCATCGAAGGCAAAGCTTCCTGAAAAGATAGGGTTAATTTGTCACGAAGTTTGCCTTATGACATCTAGTCATAAGCTTTCCCCTGCTCCCATTGCGGAACTCCTTACGAAACGTGACATTAAGTCACCTTTTTCCAGTCAAACAGTCCTCGTTTTTCACCATAAATCATCCCCATCGTTTCAGCTTCTGCAGATGCAACCACTTTAAAACTAACATCACTTTTTAGTTATTTTTATTATTACATATGTTCTAACAAGTATTTGATTTGACTTATTCCTGTATAATTAATTTTATATTTTGAAATTTGTTTTTCTTCTTCATATTCAACATCATAATATGGATAAAACCTTTGATTAAAATATCTACTAATATTATCTTTATGTTTTAAACTATTTTCTAATATTTCTTCATTAATTATTTTAGATATCTCTGTAGTAGTATAAAATTTATCTTCATATTTAAACAATGCTAATAAAATTGCTGTTTCTAATTTTAATTTTTTATATTTTTGTGTTATTTTATATTTAAAATTATATTTCTCAATGTGCATATATTTCGTATCAAACTCTTTATATAATTGATCAAATGAATATTCATTAATTAAAATATTTTTAATCTGATTTCTTATAATATCTAATCCCATAGATAACTGTTTTTGATCCTTTTCAACAAATTTATTTTTTTCAGATACATGATCCTTTCTTTTTCGTCTTACTTCTCGATCATATCTAATACCGTTTTAAATTAAAACTAACTATCAATAATACATAATTGTTCTTTCATATAATCCCACAATATTAATTTCTTTGTTCTATCTTTATCATTAATCCAGATTAAGAGCTCATCATTTAAAAG
>JAYEMD010000157.1:0-9242 GCA_034717895.1 Campylobacterota bacterium
TACGATTTTTTCTTTACGATCTGATACATTGAAAAAGTATTATAATGATGAAAGTTTCATATTATTTAAGAAAAAATATAAAGAAGTAATTGAAGAGTATATAAACTAAGCCCAGTGACCAAACTGGGATCTCTTATCCTCGTCAGCTTAACTGTTACGGGCATCTATCACCATTGATACAGTTTCCTATATTGTAGGCGTATGGAAGGTCAATCTCCACCTCTTAGTTATCTTATATATTGCAATAATAACATAAAATACTTAAATATATTTTAATATTATAACAATATTAAGTTTCAATTTATAAAATCTTAAATAATTATCTGATCAATTATTATATAAAAAATGAAGGAATCTTTTTGAATAATTATACTATTGATAGCAATGGAAAATACATAGCACTTGGTACATCAATTCCCTTTAATACAGCAGAGGAAGCAGAAGTTTATTTTAAAAAGAATATTTCTATTCCTGAACAATTTAAGAAATTATTAAAGAAATCATCAGAATACAAAAATCCAGAAAAAATAAGAACGTTAAAATAAATATGCTTTTATATCTGAAATTTCACTCTCTATATGCCCTTCATAATCATTATAATCATATTCGAAGAAACCAACATTAAGCAAATTTGATTTATGCGCCATAAGCTTTTTATGTAATTCAATATAAACATCAATTTTTTTTTCAAAAAGCTTTTGATATGTAGCTTCTGAAAGTTTAAATTTATTGTTAATTTCAAGTTTTTTCAACTCATGTACATTTTGAATAGTTTGAGTAAGGAAATTAAATAAATATCCTACTACCGTTCCCGTTAAAACCCACAATGCTTCATTCTTCAAATATTCCTTTTTGTAACTATCTAAAACAATCTTTATCTTTATTAACAAATTTTTGCAAGATGAACTAGAACAAATTAACACAAAGGTAGACCCTTTTAAAGTTAAAAAATGCGACACTTTTTGCGACACAATGCTACAAACCGCTTAACTAATAGGGATATTATAAGATAAATTCTTTTATAATGTGACAAAAATTATTTATGGGGAATTATATTATGACAATTACAAAAAGAGTTACATTTATAGCAAAAGAGGGTTGTGAAGATAAGATGAAAGAGCTTTTAACAGCTATGGTTGAGCCTTCAAAAAAAGAGGATGGTTGTATATTTTATGATATCTTCCAATACGAGAACAACAGAAGAAAGTTTTCAGCTGTGGAATCTTGGAGAGATGAAAAAGCACTTGACGGACACAAAGCATCAGAGCACTATGCCGTATACAAGTCATCTTATGAGCCATACTGTGAAGATAAATACACAGATGAACTAGAGATATTAGGTTAATCTATGAAAAATCTATGGGATGAAAAGGAAGCAAAGAACTATGAATCAGATCTGGCTTTAAGGGTATACAGCTCAAATCTTCTTGGAAGAAGTGATGAGCTTGTACTTCATGGTGGTGGAAACACTTCTGTAAAAAAAGTAGCATGGGATCAAGATGTACTTTTTGTAAAAGGGAGCGGCTGGGATCTTGTGTCTATTGAAGAGGAAGGTTTTGCTCCTGTTGAGCTTACATTTTTGCAAGATATGGCAAAGGTTGAAGCTCTAAGCGATACACAGATGGTTCAGGGGCAGAAAAAAGCTATGCTAAATAAAGAAGCTCCAAACCCTTCAGTTGAAGCTATACTTCATGCAATAATCCCTTTTAAATATGTAGATCATACCCATGCAGATGCGGTTGTAACTATCTCAAACTGCTCATCCGGTATAGAAAATATAAAAAAGATATATCCAAACTTTCTTATTGTACCTTATGTTATGCCAGGCTTTATCTTAGCACGTACTATTTATGAGATGACAAAGAAACTTGACTGGTCAAAATGTGAAGGTATCATACTTCATAATCACGGTATCTTTACCTTTGACGATGATGCTAAAAGATCATACGACAAGATGATAGATGCAGTTACTATTGCTGAAAACTTCTTAGAGGAAAATGCTAAGCTTCAAATAGATGAAACACTAACACCAATAGAGTTTGATACTGAAAAACTAAAAGATATTATTTCAGAAGAGAAGAATAGTGAAATATTTATAAATATCAATCAATCACCACTAGCCCTGCACTACTCTTCTCAAGATAATCTTGATAGTTTTGCCACAAGAGGTGTCTTAACACCTGAGCATATCATAAGAACAAAAAGAGCACCTTTAATACTTGAAGCAAACGATAATATACAAACTAAAATAGAGCAATACAAAAAAGAGTATATTACATATTTTGAGAGATTCAAGAAGGGTGAAACTATGTTAAATCCGGCACCAAACTATGCCGTTATAAAAAACTTCGGCATAGTATCATTTGGTAAAAGCCAAAAAGAGGCAAATATCATAAATGATATCATCACACATACTATGACAGCTGTTTTAAAAGCAGATATGCTGGGTGGTTATGAAAGTATAAGCTACCAAGATAGTTTTGATATGGAATACTGGGAACTAGAACAAGCAAAACTGAAGAAACAGTAAATAAGGAAAGTATGATGAAATACCTAATGGCAATAGATGCAGGTACAGGAAGCGTAAGAGCTGTTGTTTTTGATACAAAAGGAAATCAAATAAGCGTTTCACAACAAGAGTGGACACACTTAGAGGAATCAAATATACCAAACAGTATGTCTTTTGATTTTGATACAAACTGGCAACTTACCGTACAATGTATAAAAGAGTCTATTGCCAATGCAAATATTGATCCAAAAGATATCTTGGCTCTTAGTGCTGCAAGCATGAGAGAGGGTATAGTTCTTTATGATAAAGATGGACGTGAACTGTGGGCTGTGGCAAATGTAGATGCCAGAGCTTCAAAGGAAGTCAAAGAATTAAAAGAGAATTATATGGGTATTGAAGAGAAGTTCTACGAAACTTCAGGGCAAACTTTTGCCCTTGGCGCACTTCCTAGAATCATGTGGCTTAAAAACAATAAGCCGGAAACTTATGAAAAAGTATCATCTATCTCTATGATAGGTGACTGGATACTAGCCCGTCTTTGCGGCACTATAGCAACCGACCCAAGCAATGGCGGTACAACAGGTATCTTTGATCTTAAAACAAGAACTTGGGATCCTGGTAAGGCAAAAGAGGTTGGTCTAAAAGATAATATCTTTACACCTTGCTATGAGGTTGGTACGATTATCGGTACTGTTACAAAAAATACTAGCAGTGAAACTACCCTTTCAACTGATACAAAAGTAGTAACAGGTGGAGGTGACGTACAACTTGGAAGTGCAGGACTAGGAGTTGTAGAAGTTGGTGATGTGGCAATACTTGGCGGTAGTTTTTGGCAGCAGGTTGTAAATATACCATCAGATACAACCCCTCCTAAAGATATGGGTATAAGAGTAAACCCGCATGTGATACCGCAGCAGTCACAAGCTGAAGGGATCACATTTTTTTCAGGACTTATTATGAGATGGTTTAGAGATGCTTTTTGTGATCTTGAAAAACAGCAGGCCCACAAACAAGGTGTAGATACCTACACAATACTTGAAAAAAAAGCAAAAGATATCCCTGTAGGTTCAAACGGTATCATCCCGATATTCAGTGACTCAATGAACTATGGTAAGTGGTATCATGCAGCTCCCTCTTTTTTAAATCTATCTATTGATCCAAATATCTGTAATAAAGCAAGTATGTTTAGATCACTAGAGGAAAATGCCTGTATAGTAAGCAGCATAAATCTTGATAAAATAAAAAAATTTACAAATATAGAAATAGATACTATAGTGTTTGCAGGAGGAGCTAGCAAGGGGGAACTTTGGTGTCAGATACTCTCCGACGTGACGGGATCTAAAATAAAAATACCTAAAGTTACAGAAGCTACAGCACTAGGAGCCGCTATGAGTGCCGGTGTGGGTGCAGGAATCTACAGTGATATTAAAAGTGCTGCAAAACAGCTGGTAGTGTGGGATAAAACTTATCTTCCTAATAAAAAGAACAATTCAACCTACAATGATATCAAGAGTAGATGGCAAGAGATTTATATGGCACAACTAAAACTTGTGGATAGAGGTCTAACTGAATCAATGTGGAAAGCACCCGGGTTATAAATTATCGTTAATACTTTAAACAATAATTTTATATAATAAATAGATGATGAATACTATAAAAATACTGTGCGTAGAAGATGATCTGCAAAACATGGATATATTAAACCGATTTATTGATAGATATGACAATACTGATATAGAAAAAGCACGTGACGGTCTTGAGGGATTAAAACTTTATCAAGAATCTTTTAAAACACAAAAATTTGACATTATTATAACTGACCTGGAGATGCCTAATCTTAAAGGTTATGAGATGATAAACAAAATAAAAGAGATGGATAGTTCAGTCATAGTTATTTATATAAGCGGTATGGATGACCTTAATCTTATCATACCTGCTATGAGAACAAGACCAAACTTTTTTTTACAAAAACCTTTACAACTTAAAGAATTAGAATCTGTTTTAAACGAATCTATAAAAATAGTATATACAAAAAACAAATATACAAAATCAAAACAACTTCTTGATCAATATAAATTTATTGTTGATAAAAGTTCTATTATTACCAAAACAGATACACATGGAATCATCACTTATGCAAATGAAAGATTTTGCGATATTTCACAATATGAAATAGATGAACTTATAGGGGTACCGCACAATATAGTAAGAGATCCCAAAATGCCAAAAGAGATATTTGAAGAGCTTTGGAGTACTATACAAAACAAAGAAATTTGGAAAGGTGAGATAAGTAACAAAGCAAAAGACGGCAGTAGATACTACCTAGATGCTACTGTTGCACCTATTCTAAATACAAAAGGTGAAATAGAACAATATATAGCTTTAAGACATGATATAACCGATAAAAAATTAAAAGAGATAGAACTTGAAGAGCAAAAAAATAAAGCTTTGAGTGCAAGCAAAGCAAAATCTGAATTTCTTGCAAATATGAGCCATGAGATAAGAACACCGCTAAATGCCATTATGGGCTTTTTAGAGCTTCTAAAAGAGGAAACAAAAAATAGAAAAGCAGATAAATATGTTGATGTAATCAGCGATTCTAGTAATACTCTTTTAAATATCATAGAAGATATTTTAGACTTTTCAAAAATTGAAAACGGTAAACTGGATATTGAATATATAGACTTTAATACAAATTCACAATTTAACACCTTAATAGAGCTTTTCAATGCTAAATGTTTACAAAAGAATTTAAAACTTATTTTAGATATTGATAAAAATATACCTGAATATATAAATTCAGATCCATTAAGAATTAAACAGATCATCTCCAACCTTTTAAGTAATGCTATAAAATTTACCGATAAAAATAAAAAAATAATAGTAAAAATAAAATATAAAAAAAGCAAATTAAAAATTACTATAGCAGATGAAGGCAAGGGTATTGCAAAACAGATGCAATCTCATATATTTAATGCATTTCAGCAAGAGGACAACTCCACAACAAGAAAACACGGAGGTACGGGGCTTGGACTGGCAATTTCTAATAAACTGACAAAACTTTTAGGTGGTAATCTTAAATTAAAAAGTAAATTAGGAAAAGGGAGTGTATTTAGTTTTAGTATACCTGTAAAACCTGGTAAAACAGCTAATATAACAGATCTACTAAAAAAAGATATGGACTTCAGAAACTTTAAATTACTTCTTGTTGAAGATAATCCCGCAAATAAAATGTTTATGAAAGTTATCCTTAAAAAAATGGGATTTAATTTTGATATTGTATCAGACGGGGTAGAAGCGGTACAAACTTTTAAGTTATATAAATACGATGTAATTCTAATGGATGAAAATATGCCAAATATGAATGGTATAGAAGCAACAAGACAAATTTTAGAATATGAAAAACAAAAAAACCTTATCCACACACCTATTATTGCACTTACTGCAAATGCCGTCAAGGGGGATAGAGAAAAGTTTTTAAATGCAGGTATGGATGAATATCTTACAAAGCCCCTTGATCAAAAAAAATTAAAGAAAACTTTAGAATCTTTTTTAATAGATAAAATATAACTAAACTATTAAAATTTTACATCTGCCAGGGTCAATGCAAAAAGAACTTCACAATTATATTCCTGAAGTTTCTTTTTTGCTTCAATTATTGTTAATCCGCTTGTAACAAGATCATCTACTAATATTACTTTTAAATTTCTCTTACCCCTATATTTGAAATCTCTGGGATTTTTCTTTCTGTATTCAAGATCACACCCTGCATATTTAACTATGTTTGAAGCTTTTAAACTGTTATAAACAGGTTTAATTCCCCTTGAATTTAAACTTCTAGCAAGTATGGCTGTTTGTGAGAACTGGTGTCTTGTATGATCATCTATCGGTATGGCATAAACAGTTTCATCTACATTGAAATTATCGGCAAATATTTTAAATGATAACTGTGCTAAAATATTAAATACCCTATCCCCGAAAAACTCGTATTTACTATTTAAAAGCTCTTTTATATCCTCATAACGGTAAAAACTAAATACAAAAAAATCTTTACTAATCTCCCTTTTATTAAAAGAGGATACCAAAAGATTCTCTTGACATTTTTTACAAATAATCTCTAAAGATATATCTTCACAACTTATGCATCTCATAGTTACACTATACACTATATTTGCTAAAATAATTAAAAATATAAATAATTATATTTTTAATTGTGTTATAATAAGAGAAAAGGGTTAGTATGGGTTACCATCACAATATTGTCAATACTTTTCTAAATACACCGGGGTGTAATGTGTGTATAATTGACGCTAATTATTGTGTCACTGAATATTCTAAAAGTTTTGCTAGAATTATAAAGCGATATTCAAATGTAGATATTAAAATCGGTATGAACTTTCTTGATACTGCTTTAAATAATGAACTTAAAAATAAACTAAATTCAGATCTGGATTATGTAGTAAAAAACAAACATTTTAATGAATTTGAAACCGATGATGATTATATATTAAATAAAAGCTATTCACTAATAGAAGATAACAATAAACATCTAGGAATATTAATATTATTCAATGTTATACAAGATACGTACAATATAAACTATAAAAACCATTATGAATTAATGATATTTAAAAATATTGCAAACAGTATTCCTATTGGGATAACTTTAATTGATCATACCAACGACGATTTTCCCATATTATTTGTGAATAAAAAATTTGAAGAGATTACAGAATCTAAAAGAGAAGATAAAATTGGAAAAAGCTGTACTATTATAAAGGATGATAAAACAAATCCAAAAGGAAGCCGAACAATTAAAAAAACAATCAAAAACAGATTATCATGTAAAGTTGAGATAAAACATTTTACAAAAAGTGGTAAGCCAATCTATAAATTGATAGATGTATCACCTTTATTAGATTCGGATGGTAATATATGATATTCTTTGATATTACCGACTCTGTGGAGTATAGAAAAGAGAATACTATTAAAAGATTGGCAGAGGGACTAACTCACGAGATTAATACTGCCGTTTCCTCAATAAAAGGCAATATAGAGATCCTTCAAAGTGATATAGAAACTATAAAAGATCAAGATCAAAAAGAGCTTATGCTTGACAGTTTATCGAATATTAGAAAAAACAAAAGAATCATACAAGATATTGTAAAAACACTTTATTATACCAATGATATAGGTATACAAAAAAAACAAACAATAGATATAAAATCATCTATAAATAAAATCTTACAAAGTTATGAAGATAAATTAATCAATAACGATATAGATATTCTAATCAATATTCCCGATGATTTAACTTTTTCTTTTAATTATGACAGCTTGATACATCTTTTGCAGATACTCATTGATAATATGGTAGATGCACTTATTGAAAAAGAGGGCAATGGTTTATTACAAATAATTACAGAACAAAGTAAAGAAAACTTATCTATTATCTTTAAAGACAATGGAAACGGTATAGATAAATCAATAATACCGGATATCTTCAATCCTCTAACAAAAGGTAAATCATACGGAGGTATTGGTATAGGATTATTTGTTGCAAAATTGATAGTTAACAGCAACAACGGCAAGATCTCATTTAATACCTCTAATAAAGGCACAACTTTTAAATTGATTTTTGATATTTAACCTAAGAGTATTCTCTAAAATAAAATTTAAGTTTTTAATAAGAAAATATATGTATATTTTTAAAAAAGTTAAGGAAAATATATGTACGTAATAAATGTAAATAAAGAGTGTGGTTGTTTTAAAAAAAGTATCTATGAAAATAATATGAAATTTGACTCTATTGATGAAGCAAAACTTCAAGCAGATCTTATGGTAAACTATATGAATTCAAAGTTTTGTCATAAACATGGATTTGAATTATCTCAAAATGATAAAACTCTACAAATAACTATGGGTGAGCATGCACAAAGCTCAAGTGGATGCTGTGGCGGAGGACACTGTTCTTAAAATATTCATCTATTCCGTAAACAGAAAAAGTTTTACTTAGTTTAAGTTAATTATAGATATTATTAATTTATTATATACATTAAAGCAGAGGTAACTATCATGATAAAAAATTTATCAACAAAACAAAAACTGTTTCACAATATGGCTTCGTCACAATTAGGTTTTCTCCTTATTGCACTTGCAGGTCTTATGGGGAATGGTACTATGATAATAGTACTAGGAATTATTTTCTCTCTTTATATTGCCTGGTCAAACTATATCGTTATGGAATACACGGTTGCGGGTATAAAAAGATTTGAACATTATTTTGATGAATTTGTAAGTTATGTTACTATGAAGCAAAATAAAATAGATAAGGTAGAAGACCCTGGGGAAGATGATATTGGATTAATGATACAAAAGATCAATACTACTATAGATGATTTTGAAAAAAAGCTTCAAGAAGATATGAAAGTTATGGGGGAAGTTGTATTGACAATGGATAAATTTGAGCAGGGTATTTACAGTTGCAGGATACACGCAAACACTCAAAACCCAATGATCAGAACTTTAAGAGATACTATTAATAAAATGCTAAATGGTGTAAATCAAGATATGAAACAATTAAGAACAATAGTTGAACAATACTCTAATGATGACTTTAGAAATAAAGTAACTATAGATCCTAAAATAAAAGCTGATATGTTAGCTGTAATGACAAGTGTAAATACACTTGGTGAAGCGTTGTCAAACGGTGCAAAAACAAACCTGACAAACG
>JAYEMD010000158.1:0-9166 GCA_034717895.1 Campylobacterota bacterium
CTTTTAAATGATGAGCTCTTAATCTGGATTAATGATAAAGATAGAACAAAGAAATTAATATTGTGGGATTATATGAAAGAACAATTATGTATTATTGATAGTTAGTTTTAATTTAAAACGGTATTACCTCCGTAAAATCAAATATATGTCTAGTTAATGAACTGTTCACATCGAGTAGTTCAGGCATCGTGCTACCGGGTATAACTGCTATATCATAGATTTGGTCAACATCTCCATCAAACTTGATATGTCCTATCTCTTCATTTGTCTCTAAGTTTATCATCCATACTCCTGCATAAGTTTCATCGTACTCTATTGAAAGCGGTGTGGGATTTTTAATCTCACTAGCTCTTACTTGTGAAAGTCCCACAAACATTATTCCACCGTAAAAATAAAGACCTCTTGTAAATCCTTGAAGTTTTACAACTTCTGTTTTCTCTTTTGTTTTTGGGTTATATCTCCAAACAACTCCAAGACCTGATTCACAAACGTAAACATCATCTTTATATACTTTTGGGGAGTGTGGCATTATCATCCCCTCTATTAGTATCTCATTTGTGTCTATATCTATCAAAGTACCATAATCGATTCTACCTTGACTCCATGAATCTTTTGAATCTTCCATATTAAAAGTTGTTACATATTTTGGACGACCTTCTAACATAGCCATACCATTTAGGTGACATCTGTCCTCTGGTACAAGTTCACTGATAAATTCAGGTTTCCATCTTGCTATAAAAGAGTTATTTGGGCTTAGTGTACTTAAACATGAGAAAGTTGAGTTTACAACCCAAAGCCCCTCATCTCCCCAAGCTATATCATGGATATTTATCATCCCCGTAGTTAAAGATGCACGATGAAGATAAAGAGAGTCAGCTTGTTTTATCTCTTCTATCTCTTTATCTCTTTGTTCTCTTAACTTTTCCATCTCCTCTTTATCTTTTTCAAGTACTTTTTTTGAAAAGTTTCCAGTACTATCAAGTGAACCACTTTTGATATTTTCTAAAATATCATCAGATCTTTTAAATTCCAATACCTGATTAAAAGTACCAAGAGTTATACGATCTTTATCTGCATATATCCCCATTGGTCTTGGAAAGGTTTTTAGATTAGTGTCTATAGTATTTCCATCGCTTCTTATAAGAATCAATCTTGCACTTTGATAGCTTGTAACTGCCAAAGATATATTTAGAGCTTTTAAAATTTTTGGAAAATTATCAGTTGATATACTTGAAAAATCAAATTCTGATTCTTTTTGTTCTTCACTAGTTTCCATTTATCTCCTTTTTTAAGTTTTTTACTATTTGTTTTATAGGTTTATCTTTATTTTGTGAAACCTTTAGTGCTAATAGCCCACTTATTATTGGTGCTGTTGCAGATGTACCTCCAAAATTTCCATATTTTCCATTGGCTTTTGTTGTTGTTATACCGCTTCGTATTTTAAAATCTATCTTATCACCGTAATTACTATAACTTTGTGTTGCTCCTACTGTTATAGCTTCATCTATACTAGCCTCTGTTGAAAATGGTTCTATTTTTTGTTTATTATTTCCAGCAGATATAACAATAGCAATATCTTTAC
The DNA here is from genome assembly GCA_034717895.1 of Campylobacterota bacterium. Lineage (GTDB taxonomy): Bacteria > Campylobacterota > Campylobacteria > Campylobacterales > Arcobacteraceae > JAIOSF01. The sequence continues at coordinate 1,583 of JAYEMD010000158.1, forward strand.
TCATTGATTTTATAAGATCATAAATAGGTTCTAGTAGTACAGGAGAGTTCCAAGAACAGTTTATAATATCTGCCTTTGCTTTTTGTGCCACGGTAAAAGCTATAACAGTATCAGAGGTGATATTTGATGTTTGTCTAATAGCTATAAGGTTTGAGTTTGGTGATATACCGTCTACACCTATACCGTTATGTTGTGCAAATATAACACCAACAACCTGTGTACCGTGGGTATCTATTGATATTTTAGGATCAGATGTTAATGTTTTATTATCTACATCATAAGAGAATAAAACATTTACACCTTTTAGATCTTCATGTTTTAGATTAAATCCATCATCAATAACAGCAATATTTACCCCTTCACCTTTTGTTTTTGTCCATATTTTTTCAAGGCTGTATTTTTTTGTTATATTTTGTGATACTTTTATATTATGATCTCTTTTTTGAGAGATATTTGGTTGTGCGTATGTGATGTACTCTTTTTTACTTAGTTCTTTTGAGTACTCCAAAGAGTTATTTGAATCTATCAAATAAAGATTTGAATCTTCTAAAAATGCTATTTGTTTAAGTGGTTTGTTCAGCTTATCTTTTAGTTCCTGTTTTGAGAGTGGTGATTTAACTATTACACTGTTTAATACAGTGAAATCTTTGCATACTTTTTTGTTGAAGTTTGTGATACAGATATCTTTTGACAATACAAAGGTAAGTAATAATATATTTATTAAAATTATTTTCATGGTCTCTCTTCTAATCTCTAAGGATTATATCATAAAAAAGTCTTATAATGGTCTCATTTTTATATAAAAAACATTGCAAGATTTGTGATATGTTTTTCCCGTCGGAACTAAGCATAATAACTTTTCCTGTTTGGTAAGTTGTAAGCATGATTGTTCCGCCAAGTTGATTTAAGAGTTCGGGGAAGTTTGGTGTGTATTTTGCACTAAATGGGTTCATCTAAGCATATTCCTTAAAAGTTTTTCATTGTTTAACTTATTTTTTAGTATTTACTTTTAAAATAAGTATTATTTATATAATAACTTCTATTTTATTAGTATAAAGTGAGAAACTAGTGAACTTATAATATAAATATTAAAATTCCTAAATTTACGAAAATATTTGATAAACATTTGTAATTGTAGATTCAAAAAGAATTTTAAATCAGTCAGGGTTTTATATCTTAATTTTATTCTACTTGAAAATAGATGGGCTTTAGATACTAAAAGTTATAATAAACTCAGCACCGGTAAACTCTTCTGATTCATAGATAAACTTATTGTTTTTTGCTGTTATTGTTCCATCCATAGATCTAATAGTACTGTATACGGCACTAAGTCCCATACCCGTACCTTGTGACTGATGTTTTGTTGTAAAGTAAGGTTCAAATATTTTTGGAAGTATATCTTCAGGTATTCCACCTGCGTTATCTTTTATTATTAACTTTACTTCATTATCATATTGTTTTAGATCTAAAAATATAAATCTTTTCTCTTTATCTATATTTAAAAGTGCATCGTTTGCATTATTGTAAATATTTATAATACACTGCATTAGATCGGTTGTATTTCCATATAGTTTAATACCCTCTTGAAGATCTGTAACTATTTTTATATTGTTACTCTTTACGGATGCATCTACTAACTCAAATACCTCACTTATAATATCGTCAAATAAAAAGTCGACTTTTTCATGGTCATTTACAATAAACTTTTTAAAATCCTCTATGGTTTTTGAAAGATATTGAGCATTTTCATCTATTGCATCACAATTAGAATAGAACTCCTCATCCTCTAACATCCCATACTCTTTTTTTACCTTCATACCCGAAGCTGCAGTAGAGATAACAGATAAAGGCTGTCTCCAATGATGTGCAATATTCATTATCATCTCACCCATCGATACCATTTTTGACTGTTCAAATATCATATTTTCTTTATCTTTTAAATCTGTGATATCTATATAGGTTATAAGGATTAAAGTTTCACCGATCTGTTTTTCATCTGCTTTTTTGGCATTTACCATAAAGTGACGAACCTCATCGTTTTGTTTTATTGCTACTTTATATCTATTATCTGGAGTTTTTAGAACCTTATCCAGCCAACCTTTATCTTTTAACAAATAGCTGTCATCATTGTTTTTAGGATCAATAAAAAAATCACATATACAATCATGCTCTTTTGTAAAACTTTCTAAAGAGTCGTATTTATTGAACAATTTAAAAAATGCACTGTTTACTTCCCTTAATGAAGTGTTGTCTCTTATAGTTATAATATATGGCTGGGCGTTAAGGATATAAGATATTTTTAGATTATTCTTTCTCTCTTCATCCAAAGTTATTTTTGTCAGTGTGCGATATCTTCTTTGTGATATAAGGTATCCGGCTATAGAGATCGATAATAATATTATAATCATATAAAAAAGAACATTCATTTTTATAGCTTCAAACTCATTTTGTACAAAACTATCAATATCTTTAAACAATATAATATATCCCATATCCATACCGTTTATATCTTTAATAGTATAAACTACGTTAACGGTATTGAGTTCATTATCTATAGTATAACTCTTCTTAAGTTTAATAAAACTATCTATCCCTTTGTTTTCCATATATGACAAATGCTTTGAAGAAGCATCAAGGTTTGCCGCGTAATAATCCCCCACAAATCTATTTGTAAACGGGTATATCATTTGATCTTTATATTTTTTATCTGCCAAAACAACTGTTTTTGTACCGTTTTTACTTAATTTTTTTGCTATGGAATTAAAATGTGTTATAACTTCCAAGATTCCGATAAATTTTTTATCTTTATAGATTGGTACCATAGACTTAAATGTCATATCGAATAAACCGACACTTATTGTAGATAACACTCTTGGATCCACTATCATCTCTCTTACATCTGCTCTTATTTTTGTTAGATCCTCACCTCTTTTGTCCACCCAGCTTCTGTATATACTTGTACCTTTTTGATCTATAATCTGAAACCATACGTTTTTATATTTTGTATTTTCTTTCAAACTTTTAGAGAAGTTTTTAAGCTCCAAACTTTCAATACGGTTACTTAGCAACGCTTCTACTATAGCTTTATTATTTCTTGATAGTGCCAAAGCCAATGAAAGAGTTGAATCTTTTTTACTTTGAACCAATAGGTCTATCTCTTTTTTAATACTCTTACTGTAGTTAAGGTAGTATTCATTTTTTAAGTGCTCTACTCTGGTATCACTTATTTTCTTTGAGACTATCAATGTTATAACTATTAATATAGTTAGGATAAATATTATCATTCTATTGTAGTTTTTTTGATTCATTTTATCCTCCAAATAGTTTCATAAGTTTTACCGCCGCATTGTCGTGTGTATATACCTTTATAAATTCTATACTAGATTTATTAAATATATCATAAAGCTTTAGATCATTTTGTTTCACTTTTTTTCTATACTTGGAAACAAGTGGGCTATTTAGATTACCTTCAAACACCTTCCCTGTTACGGGGTCGGTAAAATTCACGTTGCCTAAAGAGCTGGGATCTTCTTCAAAAAGATCTCGTACAATAACCGCAATCACCTCATGTTTTTTAGATAACAGTTTAAGATCAAGTTGTGATATATTAAAAAAATCACCTATTAAAAATATAAGAGATTTAGATTTAATATATTTGAAAAGCTCTGAACTTATCTTATTATAAACAGCATCCTTCCCAAGAGCATTATAACTATCTATAGTTTCACACATCTTGTCAACGCCGTATAAGCTTTTACTTTTTTTTGTATTTAAAACTACACCCTCATTTGCAATAAAACTTTCAAAACTATCACCGTTTGACACACTGGCATATCCCAATAAAGCACAAATCTCTGTAATAACCTCCTGCTTTAATCTACTGCTTCCAAAGTGAACACTTCCGTTTAATATCGGAACTATAGAGATATTTAACTGTCTTTGCGTATGGAAGAGTTTCACATAGGGGGTCTGCAGCTTTGCAGATATCATCCAGTCTATCTTACGGATATCTTCACCGTCTTCATACTCTCTAAGTTCTACAAAATCATAACCGTCACCTTTAAATTTGGAACTGTTATTCCCAATCTGATGACTGAAAACTGATTTTTTAGTTTTGATAAGTAGTTTCTTTAAATTTGTATTCATAATATTATTTTTCTGATATATCCTATCTATTTGCCTAAAGTATAACTATTTTTTTATTTATTTTTTATAATACCAAGTTAAATATCTCATTTTTATAAGGCTTTTTATATCTAACCTTTCCGCCGTTCTCTTTTACGGCACGATTGATCTGATATTCAATCATTTTATCAAAAGGTTTTAAAAAACTTTCAAACTTATTATTTTCAATCATCTCTATTTTATGTTTGTTTAAAAGCTCTAAAACACAAAGTGTTGATTCTATAGTTGAGAGACAATAGGCATTGGGCTGTGTTTTTATCTTAAAAGCAGAACTTTTTCTATGCTCAAAACTCACCCTTGGTAGATGATGAAGATTTTTACTAACTCTTAATATCTTTTTAGAACAAGCCCAGGTGGAGTCTATAATAAAGATCACATTGTTTTTCCCTTTTTCCCCTATTTTTTGAGAATTTAACTTTATACTGTTTTGATCGGGATAAAGGATATAGCAGTTGTTGGAAGGATCATCTACTATTTTATTTATCTCTTTGTTTTCCGTAAAATCTATACCTATATAAACTGCCGAATTTGACAGGTTTAAGTGTGTAAAGTGCCCCGTACCGTTCTTTGTTTTTCTAAACTCTTTTGGGTGCATCAAGATGATAAACTTGGTATTTGTATCTATTGCTTGCGTATATTCACACATGCAGCTGCTTTTTGGTCTGTAGCAGTTGTAACAAAAGTCTCTGTTATTGTTTTTTATTTGTTCATTTCTCATATGAATCGTATTTTATCTAATTTAACTATAAGATCTAAAAAAACGGTAGATTTGCCATTTTTTTAATTTTAACTATCAATAAGATTTTATATTTATAATTATTTAGATAGTATATTTTTATGATTAAAACAAATATTAATAAAACGAAACAACTTTTTTTGATCTTGATTTTTATTATATTCAATACCTTTGCATATTCAAAAGATACGGTATATAGCGTATATATCTTAAAAGACTGGAAGCCCTACTATTCATTAGATAAAAACGGCAAACCTATAGGCTATACTATAGATCTTTTTGAAGCTTTGGCAAAAGATGCAGGGATAAAGTATCAATATAAACTCTTTGACAACTGGACACAGATGACCCCCTATCGAAAAAGTCAGGAATATATAGTTCCAAATACGGGAATAGTTAAAAGCAGAGCAGAGTATACAAAATTTTCAAATCCCACAGATACCTTTCAGATAAAATATTTCAAAAGAGATATATCCTATAATATAAACTCAAAAGATGATCTAAAAAATAGAAAAGTAGCAGTTGTTAAAGATAACGTATGTGAAAGACTTGTAAAAGAGAATAGCTTGGAAAAGATCATATACAACGACTACTTGGCGGCATTAAGCGATCTATTATCCGGAGAGATTGACGCCATGTGCTATCCCAAACCGCTCCTTGACGATGCTTTAAAAAATCTTCATTTATCAAACAAGGTTGTCTCTTTTGGCAAACCTCTAAAAGAGGTAAAAAGAGGATTGGGATTTTCCCATAATAATGCCCACCTAATTCCAAAATTCAATAAATCACTTCAAAAGTTAAAAGAGAACAGAACATATGAAAAGATATATAAAAAATGGTTTGTAGAGGAAGATAGTATAAAACTAAGCTATGAGGAGCTTGTTTTACTTTCGGCTGCTGCAGTTATAGCAGTTGTGATACTGTTTTTTATGGTCTATTACCTAACAAGAAGAAAAAAATGGCTCTTAACTCAAAATGAGCTTGAGAAAGAGGTAAAAGAAAAAACAGCAAGATTTGAGCTTGCAATCAAAGCATCAAAAGCCGGTATTTGGGAATGGAATTTTAAAAACAACACCCTGATATGGGATCAAAAAATGTACGAGATATACGGTATAAAAAAAACAAGTGATGATCATCCGTACAGTGTGTGGAGCAATGCCCTTGATAAAAATGAGCTTCCAAAAGTTGAAAGAAACCTTAATAATGCTGTTGAAACACACAGCGATTACAATATCTCTTTTTGGATTACGACACAGAAAGGAAAGAGAAAATATATCCAGGCTTTAGGGATAAACGAATATGATGAAAACGATAAACCTATTAGAATGGTAGGTACAAATATAGATATAACAGATCAAAAGTTAAAAGATGAAGAGTTAAAAAAAGAGGAAAACTACAGAAAGAAAAATGAAGAACGTTTGGAAAAAATTGTAGAGCTTAGTAAAAAAGCCTCTAAATTAACTATAAGGGAATTGTATGATGCTGCTTTGGATATCGCCGTTGAGATAACAAACAGTAAAGTAGGATATTTACATACTTTCAATGAAGAATTAAATGAAATTTCCCTTGTAACATGGAACAAAGAGGCATTAAAACACTGCACTGCTGCTTATGATGATCATTATCCTCTAAAAAATGCCGGTATATGGGCTGATTCGGTAAGATTAAAAAAAGTCGTAGTCCATAACGATTATGAAACAGAACCTTTAAAGAAAGGACTGCCTAAGGGTCACTTCAAAGTTATAAGAGATATGAGTGCTCCTGTTTTAGAGGGTGATACTGTAACAATGATAATAGGGGTAGGCAATAAAGAATCCTTTTATGATAAAATGGATGAAGAGTTACTTCAAGCTACTGTAAACGATGTGGAGAAACTTATATTCAGGAAAAGAGCAGAAGATAAGGTGCTGGAGAAAAAAGAGGAGTTTGAAACCATATTCAAATCCGTAAGGGACGGTATAGCTATTACTAACCTGGATACTAAGTTTATCAGCTGTAATGATGCTTTTAGTGAAATTAGCGGCTTTAGTAAAGAGGAACTATTAACAAAAAGCTGTGAAGAGTTAACAATTGAAGAGGACAGACAAACAAATAAAGAGGCGATACAATATGCTATAGAGCATGGACATAATGAAAATATAGAAAAAAGATGTAAAACAAAAAACGGGAAGATTTTTAGTGCTAGCTTTAGTATTACCCGTCTTCCTGATAAAAACAGTCTACTTATAACTATTAAAGATATGACCATATTAAAACAATTAGAGGAGCAGTCTAAACTTGCCTCTATGGGTGAGATGATAGGAAATATTGCTCATCAGTGGAGACAGCCTCTGTCTGTAATAACTACAAGTGCTTCAGGGCTTGATCTAAAAGCCGACTTTGGAGAGGAAGTTACAAAAGAAGATATCAAAAAATTTAGTCATATTATTACAACTCAAGCAAACTATCTTTCAAAAACAATAGATGATTTTAAAAACTTTATTAAAGGGGATACTGATTACTTATTAATCAGTGTAAAAGAAGCCTTGGAAAACAGCTTATACCGTTTTAAATTAAAACTAACTATCAATAATACATAATTGTTCTTTCATATAATCCCACAATATTAATTTCTTTGTTCTATCTTTATCATTAATCCAGATTAAGAGCTCATCATTTAAAAG
>JAYEMD010000159.1:0-9109 GCA_034717895.1 Campylobacterota bacterium
TTTACTTAGAATTTATATTATATTATAAATTTAATTTTATTAGAGAATAGTATATTATAGAAAACCTATTTTACTTTTTATTAATAATGTGTGTTTCTCTATAGGATAACTATCCATCATATATATAGGAAGTTCATCCGATATAGTAAAATTTATATATTGTTGATACAGGGTAGAGCATATAATAAGTATTATTTTAACTTATGTGTTTATTAAGAATTAGTAGTTAGAATTGATATAGTTACTGGGTAACGGTATGGTAACATAATGAGCGTGTTAAAACTGGTACAGTTGTACCATTGTAGTTCGTTAAAAGTTAGTTGCAAGCGAATTGTTATTGTTTTAAACCCTTTACTTAAGGGCTTTAACAAACCATAGTAAAGAGTTCAAATCCCTCCTCGTCCGCCACAACCATCGGCTTTAAGCCATTTTCAAAATAATCATTCAAGTTTAATATTTTTACTACTTTGCAGTAAGTTGGCAGTTTTTTTATGTTTCTTACTACTATTCAAAAGATTACACTTTTGATTAGAATTGGTATAATCCTGCTTTTTTAAAGCTGAAATATGGTATCTTTTTTCTAAGCTTAATTGCTTGTTTTGATTGATAAAAGGGTAGCTCGGATATACTATATTAAACTCTTATCCTAAACATTCAAAAAATTGTATTTTAGATTTGAATTGTCGATACAAAAACAGCTGAGAGAAAAAATAATGATGAAAATGGAAAATAAAAATCAATAAATGATAGTAAAACTTATAATAAATAAAGAGCTAAAGCCAGATCAAAAACATATTGAAGAGTATTTAAAAAGCAAATACAATATTAAAATTATTGTGGAAGAGTATACTCAAGAGATATCTTATAAACACAATACTTTATATCTTTTATATTTAAAAGATAGTGAAGTGAAAAAATGTATCATTAGTAATATTAATTCACAAATAAATATAGCCGTTCTTCCAAATGAGCATTGCCCTTTGAGTATAAAAAGCTACGGTATAGCAAAAAATATAGAACATGCTATAGATGATGCAATGAATATGGATAGATATACTACGGTTGATCTTCTTTTGTGTAATGAAAGCCTTGTGCTGCACAATGTAACTATTGGGGATGTTCATGGTCTAAATGAAAGGCTTGAAACACAAACTAAATATAGAAGATTGAAAAGTTTTATTAAAAACATAAGAAACTTAGAACTTCAAGAGTTTACTTTTATAACCAACAAAGAGTATGAGGTAAATACAACTGCTGCGGGTATTATGATACTTGAACATAACATAGTTCAAAATTCCAGTGAAGTTATAGATGAAAAATTTTATATAAATGACGGCAAGCTCAATGCTTTTATCTTATCCCCTAAAAGTATACTCTCTTATCTATACTATTTAATAATGATATTTTTTTATGCACATTTTAAAGTACGATCGTTACCTAAAAGTGTTGGTATTATAAAAAGTTCAAAACTAAATATAAAAAGCAAAGATGCTATAAACTTTAAACTTGATGATACCTATGTAAGTTCAAAAGATATTGAACTTAAAGTTTTAAAGCAGGCAATAACTATAGCACTGGGAAGAAACATTGATAATATTGAAGATTCACAACAATCACATTATGACGATAAAGAGATAGTAAGAACAAATGAACTTCCCCAAGGTGAAGTGAAAAAGATGCTTTTATCTAAAAAAATACCACTTTTTAAAAAAGCTCAAGAGTCTGATTTTAAAGAGTTGTTTGTGTCACTAAGGGAAAGTGCAAAGCTTAGTTCGGTTTTTATTGTACTTATGGTTTTAAGTACGCTTCTTGCGACTACAGGATTGTTTCAAAACTCAGCACCGGTTATTATAGGGGCTATGATCTTAGCGCCTCTTATGGCTCCCATCATTTCACTCTCAATGGGTGTGGTAAGAGGTGAAAACGAGTTGATACAAAACAGCGGTAGAACACTTACCTACGGTATATTGACAGCTCTTGTATTTTCTGTGGTATTTACATATTTTATGCCCCTTACAACCATAACGGATGAGATGAGAGGTAGACTCAATCCAAACCTTTTAGATCTTATGGTAGCGATATTTTCAGGGATTGCAGGTGCATATGCCAACTCAAAATCTGAAATTGCCAAAAGCTTGGCAGGGGTTGCTATAGCCGTTGCATTGGTTCCACCTTTAAGTGTGACGGGTATCGGTCTTGGCTGGGGTGATATGGATATGGTGTTTGGTGCATTTTTACTCTTTATAACAAACTTGGTCGGTATAACACTGGCATCTGCGTTTACTTTTTTGGTTCTTGGTTATTCTGCGGTGCAAAAAGCCAAAAAAGGGATATTTTATACCTCAATTATTATGGCTGTAATTACTATACCGTTAGTATTGTCATTTAATAAAGCTTTGGAACAAAACCATATTTATAATATACTTCAAAATAAAACCTTTAGTTTTAATGACAGACAAATAAAAATCAATATATCATATGTTGATCTGACATCTGACAAACCAGTGATCTATATCTTTACCTACAGTGACAAGGTGTTGGTAAAAGAGGATCTTAAAAGTTTAAAAACCAAGATGCAGCAAGATCTAAAAAGGGATGTTAGTTTAAATATAATCTCAAATACAAGATTGGATTGATTCTTATTGATCTAATAGAATATATAAAGGATAGATAATGAAGTCATTAATTCAACTACTTTTAATAGTATGGGCAAGTAGTAATTTATATTCATCAGGTTTTCAAAATAGATCACAAGAAATAAAAAGTTTTAATATTGATGATGAGATATTTTATAATCTCTCCTTTGGTGTATCAGCATTTGAGTGCATGATGGGAATTGAAGTTCAAAGTACAAATCATAGTATCGGTTTAGGTGCCTGTAGACAAATCTCTTACAGATACTATAAAAATCCAAATAGAGACTCAATATTTTACGGTATATACGCAGGTAAAGACTCAGGTTACGATAGAGGTGAGTCAAAAAAGAAAATCAATGATATTGTACTAAAAGATAAAGATAGTAGCTTTGGAGGAATAGGTGCAGGTTACAGGTGGCAATGGGTAAACAATTGGAATCTAACAGCAAATATTGCACTTAATTATTCAAAAACAAAATATTTTAATCAAGATCAAATGTTAGAGGAAAATTCCTTAATATTGTTTCCCGGTATTACAGTTGGCTATAGGTTTTAATCAAAAAGAGCTTTTAAGTGATAAAGTATTTCTCTTATAAATATAAAATTAATTTTACTTATAATACTAGATTAATATCTATTTATGTAGAATGTGTTTAAATTTAAAGAGAAACTAAAATAACTCACTACTTTCTCACTTTTAATATATAGAATATTTAAATAATTTATACGTAAGGATACTATATGAAAAAGCTTCTTTTTATTATACTTATAGCCGCTAGTCTATTTGCTTCGCAAAACGCAAAATTAGATATATATACAGAACATTATCCCCCTTATAACTATATGGAAAATGGAAAACTAAAAGGTATATCTGTAGAAGTGCTTGATGCTATGTTGCAGATTATGAATTCAACAAACTTAGTAGATGATGTAATACTTACAAATTGGTCAAGAGCATATACAATTGCAAAAAAAAAGAAAAATGCAATGGTATTTGCAACTACAAGAACAGAGTCTAGAGAGAGGTTTTTTAAATGGGTTGGACCCATTGTTAAATCAAAAGTAGGTGTAATAGCACCAAAAAACAAAAATATAAAGGTAGAAAAAATATCTGATTTTAACAACTATAAAGTAGGTGCCGTTTTAAAAGATGTAGGGGAACTGTTGTTACTAGAAAATGGTGTAAATAAAAAGAATATTCAATATGTAAAAGGGACAGATGCTATAAATATCTCATTTAATAAAATGGAGAACAACAGGATAGATATGTTTGCATATAGTATTGATGCAGCCTTTGCAAATGCAAAGATGGAAGGGTTTGATACAAGTAAGTATGAAATTATTTATACCTTAAAAGAGGGTGAACTATATTTTGCATTCAATAAAGATACAGATGATGCTATTATTAAAAGATGGCAAAGGGCATTGGATACTATTAAGAAAAACGGTACTTATGCCAAAATAGTTGAAAAGTATTAAGAAAAAGATAAATTAAGGATATAAGTGAGAGAAAGTATAATATTTAAAGTACTGTTGATATTGAGTTTTGTAATAATTCTAATATTTACGGCATCTTCTTTACTTTTTAATAAAAGTGATAATAAACTTATTAATGATATTCGAGCATATAACTTAAACTCTGCAATGAAAGCTTTAGATGCAAGACTTGAAGAGAGACTTAATCTAAATAAAGAGCAGATGCAGGATAGTTTAAATATGATTGCCAAGAATTCAGCGGGTTTTTTACTGAACTTTGATCATGACGGACTAAAAAAGAGTTTGATTTTTGATCTTAACAAAAATGGAGTTATGGCGGTTGATATTTGGGATAGTGCTGTTAATGAAACTTTTTTAATTGCTCTAAAAAGCAAGGGAGAAATAGTATTTAAAAAAACAATGCCTAAAGAGTTTGAAAAATATATTCAACTAAAAAAAGATGTTATATATAGCTCAGGCGATACAATTGAGAAAATCGGAAAGATCACCCTTTATTACGACGAATCACTTATAAGAGGTCAGATAGATAAATTAAAAAGTGAAACAAAAAAGACAATAGAGAATTTTAATAACGCCATAGACCTTCAAAAAGAAAAATCAAATATGCAAAAACTACTTATAGTTTTGGGTTCTTTGGTATCTATTTTGGTCTTGGTTTCGGTACTTCTTATAAATTTTGTAAACAAACCGCTTAAAAAGCTGCATATGGGACTAAACGATTTTTTTATGTTCTTACAAAATAAGAAGGATAGTACAAATATGATCCATATAGATTCAAAAGATGAATTTGGATCTATGGCACGCTCTTTAAATGAAAATATAAGCGTAAGTGCAAAACTACATGAAGAGATATATGAACTTAATACAAATCTTGAACATAAAATAGAACAAAAAACAAAAAAAGTCACAACACTTTTAGATAATGCAGATCAGGGTTTCTTATCTTTTGGAAGTGATTTGATAGTTGATAGCGAGTATTCTAAAGAGTGTATAAATATATTTAAAAAAGATATATCTGGAAAAAATATTGCTGATCTTTTATTTAATAACAATGAAAAAAAGAGTTTTTTTATTGAGACTTTAAGATCGTTGTTAAGTGAAACAAATAAACATAAGATCAAAACTATAATCTCTTTACTTCAAAGTGAGTTTATCATAAATAAAAAAGCTATCAATATACAGTATAAGATTGTGGATGATGAGAAGTTTATGTTGATACTTACAGATATTACAGCAAAAAAAATACTAGAAAAAAAGATAAATAGAGAAAAGAACATCTTAAAGATGATAGTAGCGGTTGTTAGTGATACGGATGAGTTCATAGAGCTTTATGACGAGTTTGTTGAGCTAATAAACTCAAAAGATAAATTAGTTGATAATAATAAAACACCTCTTCATAATGCAACAGAGGTTTATAGAATTATTCATACTTTCAAGGGGCTGTTTTCACAAAAAGAGATGCAGTTTTTAATAAATAATCTCCATAAACTAGAATCATCGTTAAGTGAAGCTATAACAAGTCAAAATAACAGCAATGAAAATTTAAAAGATCTTATAAAAAACAGTGATTTTGAATCTTGGCTAGCAAAAGATATTGATATTATCAAAGATGTTCTAGGGGATGATATATTTACTCAAAGAGGTAAACTTACGGTAAAAGAGGAAACCATATCCCAAATAGAGGATAAGATAGTCAAAATTGCCAAAAAACATGATGAGTTAGAAGAGTATGAAACAGTTGTAAATGATATAAAAAGTTTAAAAAATAAAACAATATACAGTTTATTTAGTTCATACACCAAACTTGTAGATCAACTAAGTCAGAAAATCGGAAAATCTATATATCCTTTAGAGATAATTGTAGACAAAGAGCTAAAAGTAAATGATGATATAAAACCTTTTGTAAAATCCCTTGTGCATGTTTTTAGAAACTGTGTAGATCATGGAATAGAGTCTATGGATGAAAGAGCAGAGATAGAAAAAGATGAGATAGGTACAATAACTTGTACTATCAAACAAGAAAAAAACAATTTATATATAGTAGTTGCCGATGATGGAGCAGGGCTTGATATAGAAAAGATAAAAGAAAAAGCAATTGAGTTTGGGATTGATACAAAAAACTTAACCAATAAAGAGATAGAGCAGTTTATTTTTGAAGATAGATTCTCTACAAAAGAGGAGATAACACAAACCTCGGGACGAGGTGTGGGTATGTCTGCTGTTAAATATGAATTGGATAAATTAAACGGCGTGATAAACATAAATTCTCAAAAAGCAAAAGGAACTACGTTTGAATTCGTAGTACCTGTATAATTTTTTAATAAAGGAAAATAAATGATATTAGATGCGTTGATACTTCAAACAAAACTGTTTTTAAGTGAAGATATGGAGATGAGTATAAAGTCTGTAGGGATTGATGAGTTAAATCCTGATAAACTTATATTAAAAGATTATACCCCTATGATAGGCACGGGAGGCAACTTAAATATGATGGTTGTAATAAGTTATGAGAAAGAGCTTTTAGATCATCTTGTGGAGTTGTTTATGGATGGTGAGGAGATTGAAGAAGAGGAGATGCAAGAGGTTCTTGACAGTGTATCGGGAGAAACTATAAATACGATTATCGGCTTGGCTCTTCCAACTTTTCCAAGTAGAGGCAAAGGGGTTACTATAACACCACCTATTACAATAAATGATGCTTCAAATATTAAAAGATATAAAAATTCTAAAATAGTAAGTGCAAATATTGTTACAGATTATGGAGTTATGAGTATAAGTGCCGTAGGCTCTGTAGAGTCAATAAAATAATGAATAAACCAAATAAAGGAAATAAATAATGTTAAATGTTTTAATCGTAGATGATTCACTGATTATAAGAAAAAAAATAACAAAACTTTTAGAGAAACTTGGACACAATGTTGTATACGGTGCAAAAAACGGACAAGAGGCTATAGATGCATACAGTTCTAAAAAGCCTGATCTTGTAACTATGGATATAACAATGCCTGATATGGACGGTATAACGGCCGTAAAGCATATTATAAGTAATGATGCTGAAGCTAAAGTTATAATGGTTACGTCACACGGGCAGGAAGATATGGTTATAAAGTCAATACAAGCAGGTGCTGTGGGTTATATGCTTAAACCTATTACGGAAGAGAAACTTGCAGCATCTATAGGTGAAGTGTTTATAGAGTATGCAGTTGAAGATCAAGATGAAGATATTGAGAGATCTTAGACGATGATTTAATATAAGGTGGAGATAGCTAAATGACTGAAAATAAGCTTTTGAGGCACTACTTGATGTGATCCCTTTTGCAGCATACGCAGTTGATATAAATACCTATGAGGTAGTGTATGCCAATAAACTTATGCAAGAGAGTATGTATTCCCCAAGGGAGGAGTTTTGTTGGAAAAAGCTTTTTGGTCAAGAGGAGGTATGCAGCTGGTGTACTATACCCCAGTTGAAACAAAGAGAAGTTTTATATAAAAGTGAAAAGCTTTTAACTACTTTTTTTGATGAAGTTACAGACAGCTGGCTTCAAAGTTATGATGAGATAGTGAAGTGGCCTGACGGAAGAACCGTTAAGTACTCAATCTCTGTAGATATAACGGAGCAAAAAGAGATACAAGCCGATATGATAAAAACACATACAAAACTTGCTATGCAGTCAAAAAAATTAAAAGAGGCAAATACCCAGCTTAAAAAGATGGCACAAATAGATTTTCTTACGGGTGTAAACAATAGAAGACATTTTTTTGAACTTACTGAAAGATTATGGAATAGCAACCTTGATATAAATAAGAAAATTTATGTAGCTATGTTTGATATTGATGATTTTAAGTTAATAAATGACACCTTTGGACATAATGCAGGTGATGAAGTTTTGATAGTATTTACTAAAACTATAGTTTCAAATCTAAATAATAGCGATATCTTTGGAAGATTGGGCGGTGAAGAGTTTGCGTTGGTTATGACTGATAGCTGTAAAGACAAGGTTTTATCCAAACTTAATAAAATCAAAGATGAGATAGAAGCACTAAATATTCTATTTGATGAGAATATAATTAAATGTACCGTTTCAATAGGCTTGAGTGTACGTGAAGATGATGCAAAGAGTGTAGACAAAGTATTGGATGCTGCTGATAAAGAGATGTATTTAGCTAAAAACCAAGGTAAAAATAGAATTAAATTCAGGATTTAAAAGATGTTAGAAAACAAATTATTTGGTGCATATGCGGTTGATGTTGAAACTTATGAAGTGGTATATGCAAATAAAGCGGCATTATCAAATATGTATGCACCTTTTGAAACATACTGCTGGGAAAAACTTTACGGAAGAGATAAGATATGTAACTGGTGTAGTATTCATAATCTTAACAAAAGGGACAAAAATGATAATAATGAAAAATATACTTGTGAATTCTTTGATGAAACAGATGATAGATGGTTAAAGTCATATGACGAACTTATAAGCTGGCCTGACGGTAGAGATGTTAAGTATTCTATTTTAGTTGACATTACCGATCAAAAAGCGGTGCATGGTTCTATGATTCAGTCCCATGCAAAATTGGCAATTAAAACAAAACATATAACAAAAACAAATAAAAGTCTTCAAATTACAAAACTTAAATTACAAAAGTCACTTAATGAGCTGCAAGAGCAAAAGCAGATAGCCCAGCTATCAACACAGGCAAAGTCAAGTTTTATAGCTAATATGTCACATGAGATAAGAACACCCATGAACGGTATTACGGGGATGGTAAATCTTTTAAAAGAAACCAATTTAGATGAGAAACAGTTCAACTTTGTAAATAAAATAGAAACTGCATCGAATAATCTTTTGAATATTATACCATTTTAAAACATAACTAAATACTAATTATGCTATAATAACTTATGGCAAAAAGAATAAAAATAAACAATCATTATACATTAAAAGAGTGGCAAGAATTAATCCCTAAAAATCAAAATC
>JAYEMD010000160.1:0-8562 GCA_034717895.1 Campylobacterota bacterium
TAACCTGTGCCGACATCTCTCTGTCTGCTACAGAACCACACTCTTGAATAATCCTGTCTGCCAGTGTAGATTTACCGTGGTCGATATGTGCTATGATACTAAAATTTCTAATATGACTTTGCAATCTTTGTTCCTATTATATTTCTATTTAACGAAATAGAAAACAAGATATAAAATGTTATATCTCTCTATTTAGTTAGTCTTATTTTCTGTATTGTATCTAAATATTGCTTAATCACTAAGGGAGCTTTTTTTACACATATTTTTGTTCTCTTTTAAAAGCTGATTTAAGATCTTTTGTTCACTGCTTGAGATAACTTCACTTTTAAAAAGCTCACCTATTATTGCACCCTCTGTTCTTTGAAGCTTAGATGCTATGGTTGATAATGTATCATCTTTCTTGAACATCTTTTTAGCTTTTATTTTATCTTCCAAACTCCACTTTAAGCCGCTGTTTAAAGCCTTACCCTCTTGGATATTTCTATTTTGTCTTATTTGCTGTTTATCTTCAAGTTCCAGTTTTGAAACTTTTGTTTTAGAAGAGCTTTGGTGTGTTAAATTTTGTTTATCCTCTTTTGCTTCTTTTATTCTGCTGTTTATAAGTTTTTCAATATTTTTTGACATAAGATAATGAAAGTTTTCACTCTCTTTATTTATCTTTTTTTTAGCTCTTGTTATAGCTACGTAAAAAAGATTGAACTCGTCTAGTATCTCTTGGTTTGGCATCATGTTTTGATCATCTTTAAACTGTTTTAGATCATCACAACCAAAATCAACAATAAGATCGGCAAAGTCTGTAAAATCATCTGCCACAGTCACACTGTCCCACTCCAAACCTTTTGCAGTGTGTGCCGTTGTAAGAAAAAGTATCTCCCCTACTCTTAGACCAAAACCGTTATGTACTCTATTTTGCCACGCTTTATAGAATTTGTCGGCTATCTCTTTATACTCAAATATCTTATCTTTATGCTCTTTTGCAACTTTTAGTGCAGATTTAAGTTCATAATCCTCTACCTCTTTTGCATAATCTGCCAACTCATCTTCATCTGAAAAATCTTTTAAGAACCTATTTCTTTTTATAGACTTTTTTTCATTATTTATAAAATGGTAAACCTCTACGGTTAGATTAAATATCTCGTTTGGATCCCGAACCGTTACAAAGGGTTTTCTTGATTCTATCCTTTGGGCTATTGTTGAGATAAGGGTTGCATTTGTTCTTGAGATATATCCGTATGTTTCTATAATGTCGTCAATGTTATCCAGGGTTTCTATAGACACCTCTTCATTTTTAAAGGTATTTAGAAGTTTATTTGCATAAGAAGCGATAGTCTCGTTAAATCTAAAACTTTTTGAAAGATATAGTTTTTTATCGGATCTTATTTTATTTAGGGCATTTTTACTGCCTCTAAAAGAGTAGATCTGCTGATGCTCATCACCTACATATATTTTTGCTTTTGCTTTTAGTGCTTCAAAGATACCAAGTGTTACTTCGTTGGTATCTTGTGCTTCATCTAGCATTGCAATATCGTATTCAAACTGTTTTATCTGTTCATTTCTTAACAACAGATGATAATACTTCAGGTAAAAGCCATGAGTTGGTTTAAGTTTATTTATAAGCATAAGATCAAACATCTTTTTTGCCGTAGTATGCTCAATATCATCTTTTGTTATACTATCTTTTGCACTGTTACAGAAGTTTTCAAATATCTTTAGTGTTCCAACTGCTTGGTTATATGTTATATTGAACTCATTTGATATATCTACTGCTCTATAGTTTACCAAAGAGTTTAGGTCTATATCTGTATGTTTTTTAATTGCAGCATAGGCCAGACCGTGTGTGGTCTTTACATTGGTATTGTTTGGAAAGATAGATGATGCTTCGTTTTTGATACTGGTATTAAAAGCAAGATAGAGTATCTTTTTGGTTTTGTACTCATTGGCTATAAGTTTTAATGTGCTTGTCTTCCCCGTACCCGCAAAAGCATTTATCTTTATATTTTTGTGTTGTTGCACAGCTTGAAGTATATTTTTTTGTTGTGTTGTAGTTTCCATAATAGAATATTACAATAATTTTATGATTTTTATCAAAAAAATGGCAATTTGCAATAAAAATTAATATAAATCAGGAGTTTTATACTTGACTATAAAAATTAAATTTAAGAAACTTATAACAATACTTTTTCTAATTATCCCAAATTATGCAATAGAAAAAGGTGTATAGTTTATTATTTTACAACAATGAGTTACAATTTTTTATCTAAAACTTGGGATAAAAGGGTTGATAAATTGCTTTACCGTTCTAAAAACATAGTAAGTACTAATTAGCCTCTATCTCTTTAAACTGAAGTTTTGCCTCATCAAGCATCTTTTGAGCGTCTTCAAGCTCTTTCATCCCCTGCTTATAAACTTTAACACTCTGACTTAACGTGATCTCCGGATCCACAAGCTTTTCTAAATATTTATTCGCTTCATCTATTTTTGACTCAAAGCTAAGCTTTTCAATCTCTTGTTCCGTATTTTTATCTGTTTGGCTGTTCATATGTTCCCTCTAGCATCTTTACTATTTTATCTTCAAATTTATCAACCTCTACTAAAAAGGCATCGTGTCCATAGTCACTCTCTATCATCTCATAGGTACAGTTTTCACCGTTGCCTATCTTTTTCATAATATCATATATCTCTTCCATCTCTTCAGGGAAGAAAAGCATATCACCTTTAAAGCTTATAAGATGTAGTTTAGATTTTATCTTTTGCAGTACATCCTCAAGATTGTCACTTCCCCTTGCCGCATTAAAGATATTGATTGTTTTAACAATATAGAGGTAGCTTAATGGGTCAAAATTGTGTGGGAATTTATAGCCGTTATACTCAAGGTATCTTTCCACCTGAAATCTACCGAACAACTCATAAAGACCGTCCTGCTCCACATATCTTCTACCAAATTTTTCCATCATGGAGTCTTTTGATAGATATGAGATGTGACCTGCCATTCTACCCACTGCCAGACCTTTTAGACCATTTTGTTCTATATGTTCCACATCATAAAAACCATCTTTAAAGTCAGGGTCGTTTCTAATAGCTTCTATTACCACTTTATTATAGGCAATTGCCCACGGTCTTGTATATGCAGTAGTTGCCAGTGGTATTATCACATCAGCAAAGTCCGGGTACTCAATAGCATAGCAAAGTGCCTGCATACCACCCATACTTCCACCGATCACCGCTTTTACGTGATCTATCCCTAAGTGGGTCAAAACTCTTTTTTGAGCTTTTACTATATCGCTTATGGTTAGAACTGGAAACTTTACTCTATAAGGCTGTCCGTCAGATTCTTTGGGACTCATAGGTCCCGTACTTCCAAAACAGCTTCCTATATTGTTTGAAGCTATTACAAAATATTTTGTAGTATCTACAGCTTTACCGTCCCCTATAAGATCATCCCAATACCCGGGCTTACCGTCACCGTCATAATAACCCGCAGCATGGTGTGAACCGCTTAGGGCATGGGTGATAACTATAACATTACTTTTATCTTCATTTAGTGTACCGTATGTCTCATATACCACCTCATACGGGTTAAGCAACCTTCCGCTTTCTAAATAAAGCGGCTCTTCAAATTTTACTTTATTTGTAGTTATTTCCAACAATTACCCCAACGCTTTTGTTAAATCTTCTATTAGATCATCGGCATTTTCAAGACCGATACTAAGTCGTATAAGCCCTTCACCTATATTTGCTTGTGCTAACTCTTGGCTGCTTAACTGCTGATGTGTAGTAGATGCAGGATGTGTTATGATAGATTTACTGTCACCTATATTTACTACTATGCTGAATATATCAACACCGTCAACTACTGCTTTTGCTTCATCTAAAGTTTCTACTTCAAAACTAAGTAGACCGCTGCAGCCATCTTGTATATATCTCTGTGCTCTTTTATAGTTGCTGTCAGATTTAAGTCCCGGATAGTTTACTTTTTTTACCTTTGGGTGTGACTCTAAGAATGTAGCAACTTTTAAAGCACTTTGACTGTGCTGCTTGATTCTAAGGCTTAAAGTTTCCAATCCTTGGATCATAAGCCAAGAGTTAAAGGGACTAGGTGCGGCACCAAGGTCTCTTAGTACACTTAGTAAGATTCTCATTATAAAAGGGGGAAAAGGAAGCTCGCTATATACAAGCCCGTGATAAGAGGCATCCGGCTCGTTAAAGTGACTGTATCTATCATTGCCTTTTATCTTTTCACCGCTTGTTTGGCTGTCTACTATAATTCCTCCAAGTGCAAGTCCCTGCCCCGTAGTATATTTACTTGTAGAGTGTACAACTATATCGCATCCAAGTGATATGGGGTTACACAGCATAGGAGTTGCAACAGTGTTATCTACAACCGTGATGATATTGTGTTTGTTTGAAACCTTAACAATAGTTTCAAAATCAGCAACTTGAAGATTTGGATTTGATAATGATTCAAACAATATTAATTTTGTTTTTTCATCTATAAGCTCTTCTAAATTTGACGGATCCGTAACATCAAACTTTCTTGTCTCAATACCAAACCTTTTTATAGTATGATCTGTTAGAGTTGAAGTACCTCCGTAAACGGCATTTGCTACGATGATATTATCCCCTGCTTCACACAGATTTACAATACAAGAGAAAATAGCACTCATACCGCTTGCAGTTGCTATAGCTGCCACACCACCCTCAAGTTCGGCAAATCTTTTTTCAAAAACTGCCGAAGTTGGATTCATAAGTCTTGTGTATATGTTTCCAAGCTCTTTAAGTGCAAAAAGATTTGCAGCATGTTCTGAGTCTCTAAACTCATATGCCGTACTCATATAAATTGGTACTGCCATAGTTCCTTGGGTGTCTTTTTCGTATCCTGCATGTAAAGCTATAGTTTCTGGTTGCATATGGTACCTTTGAGTTAAATTTATATTATTTTATCAAATTTTTAATTTAGTATAAGTTAATAGCTTCCATAGGATTTTCAATATAGTGGTATTTTTGGGAATATCCCCTCCCCGTGAGTGATTGTTTTAAAACTGTACCAATTTTTTATCTATGTTTAAAGGTGTTATGTAGTTTTTTATACCCTATACAGTATAATTTACAATAACTTTACCACTAAATTAAAATTACAAAAAGGAGTTATTTATGGAGATAAAATCAGCATATTTTGCAGGGGGATGTTTTTGGGGAGTTGAATACCACTTTGAAAAACTTGAAGGGGTAAAGGCAGCTATTAGCGGATATATGGGAGGAAAGGTACATGCACCAAGTTACAGAGAGGTTTGTATGGGGCACACGGGGCATCTTGAGGTTGTAAAGGTAGATTATGACCCGAGTATTGTTTCTTTTGAAACTTTGGCAAAACTTTTCTTTGAGATACACGACCCTGCACAAACAAACGGTCAAGGACCTGATATAGGAAGCCAGTATCTAAGTGCGGTATTTTATAATGATGAAGAGGAAAAATTAATATGTGAAAAACTTATGGCAATTCTTCGATCAAAAGGGTGTAACCCGGCTACAAAACTTATCTCAACACTTAATACACCTTTCTTTGAAGCCGAAGAGTATCATCAAGACTACTACTTTAAGCACAACAAAGAACCATACTGTCACAGCTATACAAAAAGATTTTAGCATACTTTAAAGAGATAGAGACTCTATCTCTTTTTGTAAGTTTTCTATCTTTTTAGTTACACTTGATTGTAAAACCTCATCATCCGTAGTTTTCAATTTTTTTTGAAGTTCTATTACCTCTAGTTTGATTACGTTTATATCTTGAAGTCTCATGTTTTTCTTTATATTTTTATAAAGTATAGCACTTGAAGTTGCAATAAGCACCATCAAAAAATATACAAAAACTTCCGTATATACCGATAAGTTATCATTTAGCCTTAAATATGCCTCACATAAAAATATCAAAGCCAAAGGGATAAGTATAAACATACCTACCCCGTTATCATCAGTGTAATATTATAAGCTATAAAACTCATTATCCAAGCTGCCGTTGTTGTAAATACAAACAAATACCCTAGATATTTATACCCCCCTGCCTCTTTGGCAAACACAATAGAGGCTGCAAAACAAGGAAGATATATCATAACAAATACCACAAAAGATACGGCAGTAGCTAATGGTATCTGCTTTTTAAGCTCTGCTAATAATCTCTCATCATCCTCGGCAACCTCTTCACTCACATTATAAAGTATCCCAAGCGTTGCTACAACCACCTCTTTTGCTGCAAGCCCTGTTTCAATTGCCACAGAGAGCTTCCAGTCAAATCCAAGGGGAGCAAAGAAAGGCTCACTTAGTTTTCCAACTTGCCCTAGATAACTATGCTCAAGCTGTAGTGACGCATCGCCGCTTTCATGTTTTGGATAGTTTGAAGCAAACCAGATAAGCATAGCAGCCGCAAGTATAAAGGTACCCGCTTTTTTTAAGTATGACCAAGCTTTTTGAGACACTATCATATATATAAGTTTTAGTGTCGGCATTCTGTATTTTGGCATCTCCATAACAAAAGGTTCATCCTCCCCTTTAAATACAAACACCCTTAAAGCTTTTGCCATCACAAGCCCAAACAACGCCCCTGTAATATAGATATAAAACAATATATTCCCCGCTTGATCTGCAGAGAAAAATGCCCCTGCGAACAGTACATAAATAGGAAGCTTAGCTCCGCACTGCATAAAACCTATTACAAACAGTGTTATAAGTCTGTCTTTTTCATTCTTTAGTGTCCTTGTAGCCATATAAGCAGGAACACTACAACCAAACCCGGTAACTAAAGGGATAAAGCTTTTACCGTGAAGCCCGAACTTATGGAAAAACCCGTCAAGTAAAAAAGCAACCCTACTCATATACCCGGTTGTCTCAAGAAGAGCAATACCTATATAAAGAATAATAATATTCGGTAAAAAAAGTACAACGGCTCCAACACCCGCTATGATACCGTCAACTATAAGTGAACGTAAACCCTCATGGGATATAGTACTTCCTACTGCATCTCCAAGCCAAGCAAACCCAGCATCTATATAATCCATAGGGATCGCACCTAGCTCAAAAGTAAGCTGAAATAGTCCCCACATTAAAAATAAAAATATCGGTATCCCTGCAAATTTGTTTATAAGTATCTCATCTATTTTTTTAGTGATATTTTTTGGCTTTAAAAACTTATTTGTTTTTACGGTCTCTGCTCTAATACCTCTTGCGATAGAATGATATTCATCTGATTGTACCTCTGCGATATCTTCTGTTTCAAAATAAGTATATATTTTATCCATAGCTATTAGAAGTATTGGTTGGATCTGTGCAAATATTGGTTTATCGTGAATATGTGCATAAAACTTTTGATCCTCCAGTAAAAGCTTTAGAGCCATCTCTCTACTTGTAAGATCACTATATTTATAGTTTTTTGCCTCAAAAAACTTTGTTAAGTGATAAAGCTCCTCCTCAAAAGTATCACTAAAGCTAATAGATAAAGGGATCCTTTGAGCACTGTCATAATAGTTGTGTACTATCTCTAAAAGCTCATCTATCCCCTCTTTTGTATTTGCAGATACGGCAACGGTGGGTATACCTGTAATAGCTTCAATTTGCTTTACATCTATATCAAGCCCTTCTGCTTTAGCCTCATCATACATATTTAAAGCTATCACCATCTTTTTATTCAAGTTCATAAGCTCCATGGTTAAAAGAAGGTTTCTTGTAAGATGTGTAGAATCTATAACATTTATAATGATGTCATAATCTTCATCAAGAAGGTAGTTTTTAGCCACTTTTTCCTCTTGGGAGAAACCGTTTATTGAGTAGGTCCCGGGAAGATCAACCATCTCTATTTGATGACAGTGGTGTTCAAAACATATTTGTGTTTTTTCTACCGTTACACCACTAAAATTTCCAACTTTTAGTCGTGAGTCACTCATAGCATTTATCAGTGAAGATTTACCCACATTTGGCTGACCGGCAAGTACTATTTTCATAGGTTTCATCATATCACCTCAACTTCAATAGCTTTAGCCTCTTCAACCCTAAGACCTATTGATGTATTTTCAATATTTATCTCGATAGTGTTTCTTGCCAAACTTACATTTTCCACTTCAATATGAGCACCTTTTGTGATGCCAAAAGAGTAAAACCTTTGTTTTAATTCCGTAGTGCTGTTTATTTTTTTGATAATAGCTTTTTGATCTTTTTTTAATCGTGAAAGTTCCATAATATACCTTTCCATTCTTTATTATGGAAATGATAACCATTATCAACTTAATTTTTCTTTAATTTGATAATCATTATCAAGTAAATATAATTTAATTACTCTACTTATCCGTTCACTTTTTTATGTAATATATTTTACCCCATTTATACTTTTACAAAAGTAATTTAATTATATATACAGTAAATTTTATCTATAATTCCATCTCTTTATTAATTGCATCTGTGGCGGAACGGTAGACGCGCGGGCTTGAGGGAATTGTGAAAATGTTAAAAATATGCGAATGTGGTGGAACGGTAGACACGTTACCTTGAGGGGGTAATGCACTATGTGTGTGGGGGTTC
>JAYEMD010000161.1:0-8546 GCA_034717895.1 Campylobacterota bacterium
TTGTATTTGGCTTACTGTGTGGTTCCCGTGTCTCATTCCTTATTCTAGCTTTTTAGAAATTTGTAGAAGCTAAAGCCTTGCACTAAAGTGCATAGTTTTTAACTAGCGTGTTTGGAACAATAAAATTGATTATATATCCTGTATACACAAAGATGATCTGCAAAGAGTACAAAAAGAAGTTAAGGAGGGCTCTACTAGTGATGATGATTTTTTTGCACATCAGCCATATAGAATAGTTACAAAAAACAATACCGTAAAATGGGTACTTGACTACACGACAATTTTAAGAGATAAAGATAAAAAGATACAATACTTTATAGGATATATCGTAGATATAACAGAGCAAAAAAATAAAGATAGAATTTTATCAGAACAATCAAAACTTGCCAGTATGGGTGAGATGATAGGTAATATAGCACACCAATGGAGACAGCCCTTATCTGTAATATCAACTGTATCTACGGGGATAAAGCTGCAAAATGAATTTGGAGCACTGAACGATGAAACACTAAACAAATATTGTGATCAGATCAATGAAAATGCCCAATACCTTTCTCAAACTATCGACGATTTTAAAAACTTTGTA
Source organism: Campylobacterota bacterium (assembly GCA_034717895.1). Classification (GTDB taxonomy): domain Bacteria; phylum Campylobacterota; class Campylobacteria; order Campylobacterales; family Arcobacteraceae; genus JAIOSF01. The sequence goes on from JAYEMD010000161.1 coordinate 587, forward strand.
AAAGATGATAGGGAACTTACTACATTCAATCTACATGATACACTCCAAAGTTTTTTATACCTTATGGAACCCTCTATAAAAACTCACCATATAGATATTGTATATGATATTTCAGATGATCTGGAAATCCAGGGTTACCAAAATGAACTAAAGCAGTGCTTTATAAATATCTTCAACAATTCAAAAGATGTACTTAATGAACAAGCAAAAGAGCATAGAACAATAAAAATTACTGCGGCAAAAAAGGAGAATGATAAAGTTATAATAAAATTTACCGACAGCGGCGGCGGTATACCTGAGGATATTATAGATAAGATATTTGAGCCATACTTCACTACCAAACATCAGTCGCAAGGAACTGGACTTGGTCTTCATATGACATACAATATAATTGTCAACGGTATGGGTGGAGAGATGGATGTATACAATGTAGAGTTTAGCTGTATTGAAAAAAAGACAACATGTAAAGGTGCAGAGTTTGTACTGCAGATACCTCTTAAAGGAGATAGATGAGTCCTATAGAACAATTTATAAGCTTGGTAGAGGATGAACAATTTGAAGAAGCCCATGAGGTTTTAGAAACAGACTGGATAAGATTTAAAAAAGAGGGGAAAAGAGAATATGCCCTGTTCTACAAAGGTCTTATAAACGGTGCTACCTCTATAGCTTTGATAAGAAGAGATAGAAGCCAAAGGGCAAGAGATATAACCTGGGGTGCTTTTATGAAGTATCGGGAGTATATTGAGTATTCTTGTGTTAGTAACAAAGATAGGTATCTTGAGGCTATTGAGCTTATTGAGGTTAAGAGGGATAAATATATCAGGTAAGTATAACTTATATCTATTTTCTAACAAAAGTAAACTGTACTAAATCTTCAAAATAGATACGAATATTGACACAATTTTAGCACAATTTATAACGGCAAGATTGAAGGACGGGGCGATTTAACGGCTTGACTATTAGAACATTTAAATATCTTTATGCGATACTTACAAGCTCAATATTTCCACAGGGTAGCTTCGTTCTTCTTCCAATTGTTATATCAGTTATCTAATGACAGTTTAATTATTGTTATCATTACTACTAAATTATGATGAAATCACTGCTACTAAAATTATACTTGAAAAGAATAAAATTATTAATGAACTAATAGTAACTAACATTGGTGATTTTTTATTAGTGAGCAATCATAAGGATACCACGTCCACTTACTTCAAACGCTGTATGAACAAAATCAACATTAAATCAATCTTTAGCTAAAATAATATATAAAAATTAAGGCACTTATATGAACTCAAATTTAGAAGGTAGATTAAGAAAATATAAATTAGGAGATATAAAAGGCTTTTGGATTGAAGATAATGGTTCAGGATTTAATAAAAAGAATTTTGATGCATTTCAAGAACTTGACACCTTAAACAAAATTAATAAAGGTGGTAAAGATATTACGGACTTAACAACTACTTTTGAAACTATTGTTGAAACTTATTTTGGATGGTTAATTAAATCATCTGATAGAACTGCTTATTTTGGATATGAACCAATAAGAAAAACATATTTTGAAATTATATCATATGAAAAATTATTGAAAGATGTAATAAACAGAAATAAAATATTTTTTGAAAAACCTGGAATATAAATGGATAATCAACTAACTATAAAAGATGAACTAACAGATTTTTTATTATACACAACACCAAATAGTGATATTAAAATAGAAACATATCTACACAATGAAACTTTATGGCTGCCACAAAAAAGAATAGCAGAACTTTTTGGCGTACAAAGACCGGCAATCACTAAGCATCTTAAAAATATATTTGATAGTGGAGAGTTAGAAGAAAATTCAGTTAGTTCCATTTTGGAACATACTGCCGAAGATGGGAAAAACTACCAAACAAAATATTATAATCTTGATGCCATTTTATCAGTTGGTTATCGTGTAAACTCTTTACAAGCTACACAGTTTAGAATATGGGCTACTACAATATTGAAAGAGTACATCATCAAAGGCTTTGCCATGGATGATGATAGAATGAAAAACGGTAAATATTTTGGCAAAGACTATTTTAAAGAACTACTTGAACGAGTTCGTTCAATCCGTACAAGTGAAAGACGAATATATCAACAAATAACAGATACATTTGCAGAGTGTAGTATTGATTATGATAAAAACTCTCAGACTACAAAAAACTTTTATGCCACAGTTCAAAATAAATTTCACTATGCAATAAGCAAGCAGACATCAGCAGAGATAATTTATAAACAAGCAGATAAAACAAAACCGTATATGGGGTTGCAAACTTGGAAAAACTCTCCAGATGGAAGAGTCTTAAAATCAGATACAGTCGTTGCAAAAAATTATTTAAGTGAAGAAGAGATAAAAAGTTTAGAAAGTGCGATAAGTGGATACTTTGATTATATTGAAAGAATCATAAAAAATCACACAACATTTACTATGGAAAGTTTATCTAATTCAGTAAACAAATTTCTTGAATTTAATGAGTATGAAATACTTGAAAACAATGGGACAATTTCAAGAACTCAAGCAGAGCAAAAAGCTTTTAGTGAATATGAAGAGTTTAATAAAATACAAAAAATAGAATCAGATTTTGATAAAGAGATGCAAAAAGTTTTAAAGGGAAATAAATAGTACTGGATAGATCTGCTATTATTCATACAACAAAACCTTGAAATGAACAGGTAACCCTTTCGATGAAGTCAACCCTTAAAAGACAACCTACAATAAAAAAAGGCAGGCAAAAAGCCCACCTTTTTCATAACGCATAACACTTAGCACTTAATACTTAGCACTATTAAACATCCAACTCAATAACCTTCCAAGGCAGCCCCTGACTCATCAACTCCTGCATAAAAGGGGTAGAATCATACTCTTCAACATTTCTAGCACCTCTTAGATCCCAAGTACCGTTATATACCAACTTAGTACCAATCATAGCCGGTACTCCGGTGGTGTAACTAACTGCTTGTGCAGTTGTTTCTTTGTAGCACTCTTGGTGGTCACAGATATTATAGATGTAGTATTTTTTTCGCGACCCATCTTTTATACCTTCACAGATACACCCGATATTTGTTTTTCCGTGTGTTCTAGGCCCTAGGCTTGCAGGGTCCGGCAGTAGTGTTTTTAGGAACTCTATAGGTATTATCTTCTGCCCTTGGTGTTCAATAGGCTCAATTCCTAACATACCTACGTTTTGAAGGCAGTTCATATGCTGGATATAAGCATCCCCGAATGTCATAAAGAATCTTATTCTTTTTAAACCTTTTATGTTTTTTGCCAAACTTTCCAGCTCTTCGTGGTATAGAAGATATGATGGTTTCACGCCAACTTCAGGATAGTCGTGCTCTACCCTTATCTCTAAAGGTTTTGTCTCTATCCATTTACCCTCCTCCCAGTATCTGCCGTTTGCCGATACCTCTCTTAAGTTTATTTCAGGGTTGAAGTTCGTAGCAAATGGATACCCATGATCACCTGCATTACAATCCATAATATCTATAAACTCTATTGTATCAAGATAATTTTCTTGGATATACTTTACAAATACACCAGTAACACCGGGGTCAAAACCGCTTCCTAAAAGTGCCGTAAGGTTTTTCTCTTTGAATTGCTCATCTCTAGCCCACTGCTCTTTGTATTCAAATTTTGCTTCGTCCGGATGTTCATAGTTTGCTGTGTCTATATAGTGTGTTTTTGTAGCCGTACATGCATCCATGATCGTAAGATCTTGGTATGGTAGTGCTACATTTAATACTACTTTTGGATTTACCTGCTCAATAAGCTGCATAAGATCAGGGACTCTGTCCGCATCAACTGTAGTGATACTGATATCTACCCCTGTTTTTTCTTTTACTGTTTCTTGAATAATTTCACATTTACTAAGAGTTCGGCTTGCTAGTGTGATATTTTCAAATGTATCTATATTCATAGCACATTTGATAGTTGCAACAGTACTTACCCCGCCTGCTCCTATTATTAATATACCTTTTTTTTCCATGAGTATTTCCTAAAATTATTTTATAAACAATTTTATCATATTTATGCTCAAATTTAGGGTATATTTTAACCTTTAGATAAGCTCGTTTTCAAGGAAACTCGCCCGTTATCTTTTTTTAGCTTTAAGATAGGCTCGTTTTGGGGCAGGATACCCTTCTACGGTTTTTGTACTGTCATTTGGGTCAAGGAAGTCATTTAAACTCTGATCAAAAGTCCAAGGTGTCACACGCTGCTCTTTTTCATCTGTTTTTGTTATCTCTATAAGCTCCACATCTACAAACCCTGCTCTGTTTAGCCAATTTTTAAAACAGTTGACCGTAGGTACAAAATAGATATTGGGTATCTTTGCATATCTATCAAATGGAGTCAGACACACCTCATCTTCCCCCTCTATCATAAAGCTGTCTACTATTATTTCACCACCGGGATTTAAAGCTCTGCTTAGTGACTTTAAGCTGGCAATAGGGTCACTTCTATGATATAGAACACCAAGCATAAATATAAAATCAAACTTATGCTCATAAAACTCCAGATGCTCCACACCTAAAAGCTCATACTTTATATCGCTTTTTACAAAATGGTTTACCATATTGAACTGGATATTAAAATGGGGTGCAGGGTCAAAACCTACAAGTTTTTTAGGCTTATCTTCAAGCATCCTGAACATATAATAGCCGTTATTACACCCCACATCTGCTACAACTTTATCTTTTAGATTAAAGTGTGGTCTTAAAAGATTGTACTTTAGATTACTCTGCCATTCGCTGTCTATATCTATTCCGCATAAACTAAAAGGTCCTTTTCGCCAAGGGATAAGTACTTTTAAATTATCTTCCAGCTTTTTACGATCATTTGCAGATAAGCTATTTTCATCTCCTGAGCTTACCCAGTCTTGGAGTTTTGTTTCTATATTGCTTGTATCTATTGTTTGTATCTTATTTAAAGCACTCATCATCGGTTTTACATTTTTCCATGTAAACCATTTTTCACGCTCTTCTCTTACTTCTGTTAAGTTCAAAAAACATCCTTATATATTTCATAAAACGGCATTATAGCAAAAACTATTTGATAGTTTTTCTATTTTCATATATCCATGATTTTATACCGTTTTGAAGATGATAAACATTTTGGTACTTTAACTTTTTAGATAGAAAGTTCCCTACGGTTCCTGTTCTGTTACCTGATCTACATACAAGTACAAAAGGTTGAGATTTATCTTTTACATATTTTGAAAACTTTTCCATCCAGCCGTTTATATCGTAGTGACCGGTTGATGTGAAGAACATCATCTTTTTTGACCTTGGTACAACTCCCGTTTCTATCCACTCGGGTGCAGTCCTTATATCTATTACTACTATATTTTTATCTATCATCTCTTGTAGTTGAGCTGGGTTTAAACCTTTAAAATCTCCATAAGAAAATGAAAATAATAGAGTAAAAAGTATAACTATTTTTTTTAACATCTTGTATCCTCAAAAATAAAATCTATTATATAAAAAGATTATTAACAAGACGTTAATAAAAGTAATTTAGTTTTAAAACTTTCTTTTATCGCAAACGAAACTATTGCTAAAAGTTACTAATATTATTTTTTCCCATAAATTTTACAAATTCGTTAAAATACTTTAGATTTATCTCCTCTTCCATATATTTGTTCATTATTTCAAAGGCTTCAAATGTTGACATTGCAGGCTTATATGACCTTTTAGTAGTTAAAGCATTAAAGATATCACATATTGTTACAATTTGTGCAAATGGGTGTATCTCATCTTTACCTAAAGCTTTAGGGTAACCTTTACCGTTCAATTTTTCATGATGCTGCTCTACTATAGAAAATAGTATCTCGTCATCTTCTCCCATCTCTTTAAGTATATCTACACCGAAACTTGGATGATTTTTCATCATATCAAACTCTTCATCGGTAAGTTTGCCGTTTTTATTAATTATTTCACTTGGTATTCTTTTTTTACCCAAATCGTGAAGCATAGCACCCTTACCTAATTTTTTTAATTGTGTTTCACTCAACCCTAAATGTGAACCGAAAGTTAAAGCATATGTTGAAACATCTACTGAGTGTGTATAGGTATAATAATCATGGGTTGTAACTTCTAACATTGATCGTACCGCATTTGGATCTTTTAGTATAAATTCTACCGTACTGTCAATAGTTTGTGATACTTCATTTATTTTTACTTTTGTTATCTGACCGTCTAGCAGATCATACATTGTATCTCTGGCTAATCTATGCATAACTGCGGATTTATTTAATGATGTTTCCTCCTCGTCATTTATAATATCACTAAGATATTTATTAATATTTTTGGAGTACTTTTCAAAATCGTCATGTTTTATATATACATAATCGATCTTTTCATTTTCCAAGATCTCTATAATTTTTTCATCACATATACTGTTACTTTTAATAACCTCTTGATAATAATTGCCTTTAGTTGCTTTAAATACACTATATCCTAATGTTTTATCAACAGGAAGTGACTTATGCGATACTCTTATTAATTTCTCTTTATGACATAAACTCATTATATAACATCACCTTTAAGCTAAACTGGAATATTCATTGATTAAATAGATTAAAAACTAAGTATATTAAATATTATCGTTATTATATAAAATTATTTATAAGATAACCTTTAATCTAATATTAAGATCTTGTTACATTTTTATTACATTAACTAATAAATCTAAATCCCTCTTAGTGGTAATTCTATACTAAATACTGCTCCTGTTTGTGTATTGGATACTGTTATATTACCGTTTAAATGAGACTTTATAATATTTTTACTCATATAAAGACCCAAGCCTGTTCCTTGACTTTGATGTTTTGTTGTAAAATATGGATCAAATATTTTAGATAATATATCTTCATCAATACCTCCACCGTTATCTTCAATAGTTACTACAGCTTTATTATCTTTTTTTGCCAAGTTGACTTTTATAAATGGGGTTTTAGTTTTATTACTAAGTAATGCATCTTTTGCATTATTTATTATATTTATTACAACCTCTGAAAGTTCCCCTAAAACCAAAGTTGTCCTTATAGGTCCAATATTATCTATATTGTTTATTAGATTAATATTGTTATTTTTCAAAGATCCTCTTACAATATTTATTGCCGTGTGTAATCTATCTTGTAGTATTACCTCTGTGTATTCTCTTTTCTCTTTTATATAATCTCTAAAAGTGTCTATCGTATCCGATAAATATTGTACATTTTCCATGATATCATTAAGCGATTCAACCTCTTGTCTCTCTTTGCTTATTCCCATCTCTTTATGAATTAAAACACCACTTATTGAGGTGCTGATAACAGTTAACGGCTGTCTCCATTGATGGGCGATGTTGGCAATTATCTCTGACATTTGTGCATTTTTTGTTTGCTCTATGATTATTTTTTCTTTTTCTTTTTTTACTCTTTCCTCTTCTAATCTTCTAAGTTCAGTGATCTCTCTTGAAACACCAAATATCCTTATACCCTCATCATCTTTTACCGGTAAAATCGTAGTAGTAAAATATCTTTCACCCGTATCATCTACAATAACACTCTCTTCATATGTTACAGCTTTGTTTAAGGATATACATTGATTGTATTTATCTGCAAGGGATCTGTATATCTCTTCATCTAAAATATCTTTTAGTTTAACACCGTCAACCTGACCCGGAGTAAGATTAAAAGTTTTTTCTTGTGAACGGTTACAGGATTCATTTATAAAGTTACCGTAATCATCTAAGCTTACAATAAACATATTATCACTGGAGTTATTCCACAGTGTACGAAATAAAAGTAATTCTCCGTTTGCAACACTATCAAATTTATTATCAAGTTCTTTCATAGTAATAGTCCTCAAATATATGATATATAATAAAAATTATAAATTAGGTGCTTCTTGATAATAAGATATTAAGACAACGGAAGCGTTATCTTAA
>JAYEMD010000162.1:0-30862 GCA_034717895.1 Campylobacterota bacterium
AAACACCAAATGAGGTATATTTTAAAGCTATAAATAATGTAGATAATAAATTGTTACAAAAAGTGTCATAGAATGGTGGAATAAGAATGTTTAGTTAAGTGGTCTTGACAAAGGAGGACATTATAATATGAGGCATATTTATATCCGTTACTATAAGATCAATAGAATCATCAAATTTACTCAATCCCGTATCACCGTCATTTGCCACTATAACATTATTGAAATAGTTTTCAAACAGTTCAGATACTACTTCCCTTGTTTCATCACTGTCTTCAACATATAAAACATTTAAAGTTCTGCCAAATCTTAATAGATTCTCTTTAGTTAATACACTATTCATCATCAAACCCTTTTCATTCTGTTAAAGTGATAAAATTAACAAATATTGGAATATTTATAACTGTATTATAGAGTTAAAAAGTGATATATATATGGCTTAGAGGAAAAATTGATAGAGCTATAATGAAATATTGAGATATTTCAAAAAATTCACAAGATAAAAAACTAATTTGGATAAAATATGTTATGAAAAATAAATCAGTAAAAAATATATTTATAATATCTATATCTTTATTTGGGATAATGTTGCTCTCTACATTTATTGTAATAGGTTTTAACACTCTTTTAGGCTTTAGTACAGATGTAAATAATGATAATGTAGCAACAGCTATTGCAGCAGTTGCCTTTGCTATAGCTGTTATATGGCGATATTTATATGATAAAAAATCTATTTGATAAAAGATGATGAAATTATACTCATAAACTCATCTTTTGTTTTCTTCTCTTTTTTAAACAGTCCTCTAAGAGCTGAAGTAACTGTTGAAGAGTTAATTTTCTGAACTCCCCTCATCTCCATACACATATGTCGAGCATCAATCACAACTGCAACACCTTTTGGATCTATAGCTTCACTTATTGCATCAGCTATCTGTTCCGTAAGCTGCTCTTGTATCTGAAGTCTTCTTGCAAAAACATCAACAACTCTTGGTATCTTTGAAAGTCCTATAACTTTTCCGTTTGGTATATATGCAACATGAGCTTTTCCGATAATTGGAAGCATATGGTGTTCACACATAGAATAAAACTCTATATCTTTTACGATCACCATCTCGTCATTGCTACTAGTAAATAGTGCCTTTTGAATAATTGCCAGCGGATCTTCTTTATATCCACCACACATAAACTCCCAGGCTTTTTGTACCCTTCTTGGAGTATCTACAAGTCCCTCTCTGTTTGGGTCTTCACCTAAATGTTCTAATATATTTCTAACTGAATTTTCCACTTTTTTTCCTATTTAGTATCTGTTATCCAACCGCTTCCGATAAGTTTATCCCCATCGTAAAAAACTGCAGTTTGACCTATAGCTACACCGTATACCGGCTCTTCTAGTTTTATAGTTGCGTCCTTACCGTCTATTTCAACATCGCATTGTACTGTGGTACTTCTAAATCTTAGTTTAACACCACACCTAAAGTGCTTTTTATCTATAAACATATTTAGGTTATTGATCTTTACATTATTGATAGCAAGTTCATTTTTTTTACCGACAACTATTGTGTTGTTTTCTTTATTTTGCTTTAAAACAAAATGCGGTTCATGTGCCCCGTGCACATAGAACCCTTTTCTTTTACCGACAGTATAATGCATATACCCTTTATGGTGACCCACTTCATTACCCGCAGCATCTAGCGTAATTCCGGGCATATCAATATTTGCATGTTTTTTTAGTATATCAGTATATACAGTATCTACAAAACATATCTCTTGAGAGTCTTTTTGAGATGCTATTTTGGCAAGCTGCGGTATCTGTAAAGCTTCTTGCCGTATATCTTCTTTTTTATACTTAGACATAGGGAACATTAAAAAGGGTATCACCTCTTTTTTTATCTGCCCTAAAAAATAGCTCTGATCTTTAGAAAGATCATCTGCCTTATATATAAACTCACCGTCAGTTTTTGCATAATGCCCCGTAGCTAGATAATCGGCTCCATGTTTCTTTGCCTCTTCTACAAGCTGTCCGAACTTTATCTTGTCATTACACATTACACATGGATTTGGAGTTTGACCCTCAATATAGCTTTGCACAAAATACTTATATACCTCATCATGGAACTTGTTAGTCAAATCTATCACATGGTATTTTATACCTAAAAACTCTGCCACATCTTTAACTGATTCTATATTTTTTTCATGGTACCCGGGAACAGTTTCGTGAAGCTTCATATAGATACCCTCTACCTTATATCCCTCTTTTTGAAGAAGGTATGCTGTCATACTGCTGTCTATTCCGCCGCTTAAACCAACAACGACTTTTTTATTTTTTTTATCTTTCATAGGTCTGATTATATCGAAAAGTAATTTGATTTTGTTAAAATTGATCTTTTTATTGTTAGCAACTAGCTATATAGCAAAACATTAAACACGCATATCGTAAATGTAATTAGTTGAAAGTTAAAATGCAAAAAAACTAGATTTAATAGTATTTAGTAGTGTTTTTTATGGAGCGGGCAACAAGATTCGAACTTGCGACCTAAACCTTGGCAAGGTTTTATAGGTAGTGGTAATTTTAATTCCCGCACTTTTTCCCACACTATATATAAGAAAAATAGCTACATTAACGTAATTGTGCTAATTTTTAAGCCATCTCCATAAGTACTTCAGGGTGATTATTAACTACATTTAAAAGTACTCTTGCCGGACCCTCTGGATGACGTCTACCTTGTTCCCAGTTTCTAAGTGTATGAACGCTAATATTCATCAGTGTTGCAAATTGGTCTTGAGTAAGTGACATTTTATTTCTTATATCTTTTGGATTTGGTTCTTCAATAAAGAATGTTCTACTTGGTTCTTTTTTACCATTCATAATCTCTTTTGCTTCTTGAGCACTTGAAATTAATCTATCAAAATTTTGTGCATCCATAATTAATCTCCTAAAAATGTTTTTCTTAATATTTCAATCTGTTTTGGCGTTAAATCTTCTGTTTTACTTTTTTCATACACATAAATCATGTATAGAGTATATTGTTCTTTATAATAGTAGTAAATATTTCTAATGCCACCACTTTTACCTTTGTTCTTTAATTTCCATCTAAATTTCCTAAGACCTTTAGATCCAGGTATAACATCTCCTGACCCAGGATATTTTACTAAAAAATTTTGCAGTTCTTGGTACTCATCATCACTTAAAAGTTTAGTGATTTCCTCTGTGTAAATTGATGTTTCCATTATTTCCATAAAAAATTATATCATAATGCAATACATAAGTCAATGACTTAGTTGTCCTGTCAGCAATTCTAACTCTACATAAATAATCCAATCAAACTTATTTGAAGTCTCATTATACATAACAACAAACCTTACTAAAACAGAAAGTTCAAGAAGAACAATACCATTTAATGTTGATATTAGTGGATTGTCATAAAATCTTTTATTTGTTAAAAGACGATATTGTGACAATAAATGAAATTAGTGGACTATTAGGACATACAAAAGTTTCTACTACATTGAGTTTATTATGCAAGTGTTATTGATTCATACAACAATGAAGTATCTATGAAGTTAAATAACTTGTGTTACCATAACGTTACCATTGAAGAATGTGAAAAAGTTGAAGTTGGCTGAAAAGCCTTTATATAAATGGAGCGGGCAACAAGATTCGAACTTGCGACCTAAACCTTGGCAAGGTTTCGCTCTACCCCTGAGCTATGCCCGCGACGCATATTTAATTTGAAATGGAGCTTCAGATAGGAGTCGAACCTACGACCTGCTGATTACAAATCAGCTGCTCTACCAGCTGAGCTACTGAAGCAAAGTAAAATATACTTTTAAATTTATGCTAATGATAAATTTGAAAGTGTATTTAGTGGAGCGGGTGACGCGACTCGAACGCGCGACAATCTGCTTGGAAGGCAGAAGCTCTAGCCAACTGAGCTACACCCGCATAGGTAAAAGTTGAAACAGCCTCAACGCTCATCATATTCGGCTAATTTCGGTTTCAAAACTAAAAATTTGACATTTAGTCAAATTTTATGACGCTTTTCATATGGTGGGTCCTGAAGGACTCGAACCTTCGACCACTCGGTTATGAGCCGAGTGCTCTAACCAGCTGAGCTAAGGACCCTTTTGTGTTTGCGTGTGGAATTATATGAAAAAATATATTAAAAAATACTTAAACTATTATCAAAATTAGAAATTATGCTACTTGAACACCTTTCATCTCTTTTAACATATTTTCCACACTATTGTTAATATAATAACTGCTGTCTATCTCTATATCACCAAGTTTTGATTTTATCACTATTTTCAACTCTCTTTTACCTTGGTTTTTAGAAACTATATCAAATATATCGTATATGATCTTATCATCGTTTGAATAATCTATACTAACACTTAACGGATCTTGTTTCTTTTCTACTTTTTTACCTTTTTTTAGCTTCTCTGTTTTTGCTTCTTTTAATGACTCGATTTTTTTAAGATTGAATTTTGTTCCAAAATCATCTATTTTTACACCAACTTTAAATGCAATCGGTTTAGTAATATCAAAATCTTCCTCCAGCTCTTTTATTCTGTCTTCAAAAAGCATAAGTTCAAAACTTCCATGTAGATCCATAATTGTGGCGATACCAAAAGGGAAACCTTTTTTTGATACTCTTTTTTGTATCCCTTCTATTTGACCTAACAATATGGTTTCACTTCCATCTGCTAATGTATCAAACTCACTGCTTAGTGTATATTTTATCTCCTCAAAGGTTTCTCTGTATGGGTCAAGTGGATGTCCTGATACATAAAAACCTAATGATGCTTTTTCAAACTCCAAGATCTCTTTATCTTCATACTCTTCACAATCGCTAATATTAACTTCAATAGTTGTCATATCTTCATCATCACCAAATAGTGACCCAACAACCATCTTTTTGGCTTGGGCTGCTTTACCTGCTGCTTCTACTATCTCTTCTAGTTGATTTAACATAGCTTTTCTTGAATACCCGAAACAATCAAAAGCACCTGATTTGATAAGTGTTTCAATTACTCTTTTATTTACCTTAGAACTGTCTATTCTACTTACAAAGTCACTAAAGTTTTTAAACTCCTCTTCCCCTCTTGAAACTAAAATAGAATTAATAGCCACATCACCGGCACCTTTTAAGGCACCCATACCAAACATAACAACCTCTTTGTCCTCTTCTACAGTATCGGCAGAGAAAACAAGGTAAGATCTATTTATATCAGGAGGTACCAGGTCAAACCCCATACGCTTTACTTCATCTACATATTTTACAACTTTATCCGTATTATCTTTTTCAAGTGTAAGTAGTGATGCCATAAACTCTGTAGGGTAGTAGCATTTTAAATACGATGTATAAAATGTTACAAGTGCATAAGCAGCTGAGTGGGATTTATTAAATCCATATCCGGCAAACTTAACAATAAGGTCGAATAGCTCTTCACAATGTTGTCGGTTATAACCTTTTTTTACTCCACCTTCGGCAAACTCACCTTTTAGTCTGTCCATCTCCTCTTTAATCTTCTTACCCATAGCACGACGAACCAAATCCGCTCCACCAAGAGAGAAGCCACCGATAACCTGAACGATCTGCATAACCTGCTCTTGATAAACAATAACCCCGTATGTTGGTTTTAATATAGGTTCAAGTGGTTCATTAAACTCATCATAAAAGTAGTTTATCTCTGCCCTACCATGCTTTCTATCAATAAAGTCATCAAGCATCCCTGACTCCATTGGACCTGGTCTATATAGTGCAAGAACGGCGATAATATCCTCAAAGTTTGACGGCTTTAGTCTTCTACAAAGATCTTGCATACCAGTTGATTCTATCTGGAACAGTCCTATAGTATGTCCTGTACAAATAAGATCATAAACATCTGTGTTATTCACATCTTCTCTTGTAAAGTCTATCCTTTTTCCATGTCGCTTTTCTATAAGCTGCAACGCACCCTCTATAACCGTAAGTGTTTTAAGTCCCAAGAAGTCAAACTTGATTAAGTCAACATCCTCTACATATTTACCGTTGTACTGAGTTGCAAGAGTATCAAGTCCTGAGGGTTTAAAAAGCGGTGTTTTCTTCCATAGTGCTTCATTGGATATAACTACACCCGCTGCGTGTGTCCCTGCATTTCTGTTTAGCCCTTCAAGCGCTAAGGCATACTCCCAAACTCTTTTAGCTTTTGGATCCATATTGCAAAGCTCTTCAATCTTAGGCTCTTTTTCCCAAGACTCCGTAAGATTTATCCCCAACTCATCAGGTATAAGTTTAGCCATAGCGTCAGCTTGAGCATAAGGCATATCAAGTACCCTTGCAACATCACGAATCACCCCCTTTGCCAACAACTTACCAAAAGTGATAATCTGTGCAACATTTGCCCGACCGTATTTTTCAACCACATAATCGATAACCTCTTGTCTTCTTGCTTGACAAAAGTCCATATCAATATCCGGCATAGAGACTCTTTCCGGGTTTAGAAATCTCTCAAAAAGAAGTCCATAAGGCATAGGATCAATATCGGTAATTTCAAGTGCAAAGGCAACTAAACTTCCAGCTGCTGATCCCCTTCCCGGACCAACCGGTATATTTTGCTCTTTACCAAAAATAACGAAGTCCCAAACAATAAGCATATATCCCGGGAACTTCATATTGTTTATAATATCCATCTCAACTTGTAGTCTATCTCTGTATTCTTGATGTTTTGACTCATCAACAATCTCAAGTCTTTTTTCCAGTCCCCTTTTACACTCATCTATAAACAATACTTTATCATTTTCTAAAGAGTACTCTAAATCCGGTTCAGGCAAGACTAGATTGTTTACTAATGATTTCTCTCTTGTAAATTTAAAGTTTGGTGGAGTGGGGTCTCCTAGTTTTATCTCAAGATTACACTTATCTACTATCTCTTGGGTATTGTGTATTGCTTCTGGAATATCAGCATAAAGTCTAGCTATTTGTTCAGGTGACTTTACGTAAAACTCATGCACACTATGACGCATCCTGTTTGGATCATCATAAAGTTTATTCATAGCTATACACATAAATGCTTCATGTGCCTCTGCATCTTTTGGATTGGTGTAGTGGGTATCGTTTGTAGCAACTATTTTTATACCTGTTTCTTTAGATATCTGAATAAGCTGCTTATCTATATAGTGCTGGTCAACTATCCCGTGCCTCATGATCTCCAGATAAAAATCATCACCGAATATCTCTTTATACTCCAGAGCTATCTTTTTAGCTTCATCATATCCTTTTGCACCGTTTTTAACATTTCTTTCATTGTTTAGATTCAGATGCCAGCTTATCTCACCTTGTAAACATGCAGCTGTACACACTATCCCCTCTGCATTTTCTCTTAAAAGTTTTTTATTAATTCTTGGATAGTAGTAAAAACCGTGCATATAAGCCTGAGAGCTTAGAAACATCAAGTTTTTATAACCCACATCATTTTTGGCATATAGACACAGATGGAATCTTTGCTTTGTTGATTTATCGGAGATATCGTCACTGTTATGAATATATGCTTCTATACCGATGATAGGCTTGATCCCCTCTTTTTTCATAGTATTATAGAAGTCAATAGTACCAAACATATTCCCATGATCGGTCATGGCAACTGATTCCATCCCAAGCTCTTTTACTTTTTTTGCCAAAGCTTTTATCTTATTTGCCCCGTCAAGCATTGAGTACTCGGTGTGTAGATGTAGATGTGTAAATTGCGGTATTTCGTTTGTAGACATGATTTTAATTCTTTAAAATTTTTTTGATTTTCGTATTGTAGCTAAACTTCTCTATAAAGAATTGAAAAGGAAAACAATTCTTTACAGTTTTATATGTTTATCTTTATGCAGTATTGTTAAATTTCGTAATCTAATTATAGAGATTAAAAATGAAATGAAAATGAAATATGGTTAAAATAGCTGTATATTGTAAAAGAATATTAAAACTTTACAGTATTACCTCTATTTTAGTACCTTTATTTTCTACAGAATCAATTTTTATTGAACCGTTATGCAGCTCTATACTGTTTTTAACAATGGACAACCCCAACCCAAACCCTTTTATCTTTTTATTTCTTGATTCATCTATTCTGTAAAATCTATCTGTTATTTTTAATATCTGATCTTTTGATATCCCTATCCCCTCATCTTCAATAATAAAATGGACTTTGTCATCTTTAAACAGATAAATATTGATATTTTTTCCTTTGTGACTATACTTAATTGCATTGTCCAGCAGGTTTGAAAATATTGCGCTTATTAACATAACATTTATATTCATCTCAATAGCTTCTAGTTTTTTAATATTTAATTTTATATTCTCTTTTTTAATTTGTGTGTTGTATTGTTCTATAGTTTCAATCAGTAAAGAGTCCAAAGAGCTTAATTCAAAAGTTTTTTCTATATTATCTTTATTATATTTTGTCAACAATAGCAGATCATCAACAATTTGCTGTATATGCTCTGCCTCTTTTTCTATTGTTTTTAAACTGTTTATATAATATTCATTATCTCTTTGCTTATTAAGTGTTATCTCTATTTCACCTTTTATTACAGTCAAAGGGGTTTTAAGTTCATGTGAAACATCACTGTTAAATTGATTTAAGGTCTCAACTCCAACCTGAAGCCTTTTTATCATAAAATTAAAAGAATCAACCAGATCTTTTATCTCATCATCATATTTTGGAGGGGGTAACTGTTTTGAGAGATCCGTTACATAGATTTGATTTGCCGTATCGGTTATCTTTTTAATTGATTTTAGAATTTTATCACTTAATTTACTTGCTGCAAATATCAATAAAAACAATAATATTGGCTCTAGTATGAACAATATATCTTTAATATGTTTTAGATCATCATCTATCTTCTCATCAATTTTAGGTTCATAAAATAAAATTGCACCTTTAAACGGCGTATATATCTTTAAAATATATAAGCCGTCTAAATTATTATTATTTTTAAATACAAAAAAGGAGTCGTTTTTGGATATAAATTTCCCAAACTGAGTAAAATCAACTTCACCTTTTTTATATATCATCTTATCTTCTTTTATTATTGCAACATCAATGTTTTCAAGTTCTTTGTCTTTTAGAAGATCATCAACTGATATCTTAGCTAATATTTTTTTATTGATATATACAGCTTTGTTATATAATTTATTTTGAATACTAAGCTTTGTGTTTTGTTCTAAAAAGTAGTAAAATGTAGTGTTAAATAAAACAAGTATCAAAATAACTGCCGTTGCAAACCAAAATAAAACCTTGGTTTTAAGACTCCTAAACTTCAATTTTATATCCCAAACCTCTTGAACTTTTTATAAAATCTTTTCCTATTTTTTTTCTTAGATTATATATAGTTACTTGAATCACATTACTGTTTATATATTCATCTTCACTCCAAAGTTGTTCCTCTATCATACTATTGGAAACTAAAGCGTTTTTATTTTTTATCAAAAATAAAAGAAGTTCATACTCTTTTTGGGTTAGTAGTAATTGTTGATTATCTTTACTTATTGATTTTTTATCAAGATCTATAGTGATATCTTTTATATTTAATAAATTATTTCCCAAAGATACGCTTCGTCTGTATTGTGCTTGAACTCTGGCAAGAAGCTCTTTAAAACTAAAAGGCTTGCTTAGATAATCATCTGCACCGCAGCTAAGCCCCTCAACTTTATCATCTATATCTGTTTTTGCCGTAAGCATTATGATTGGGGTTGTTATATTATTTGTTCTTAGAGTTTTAATTATCTCTATCCCGTTTTTTAAAGGAAGCATCCAATCTATAACTATCACATCATATTTATAAGTAAGTGCCAGATATTCACCCTCTTCCCCGTTACATGAAGTATCAACTGTATAGTTTTCTTCTAAAAAAGCTCTTTGTAATAAAGATAAAATATTTTCATCATCTTCAATTATTAAAATTTTCATATATAACTCTTTTTATACTAATAAGTAAAAATCAAAAAGATTTTCTTGATTTTTCTTGACTATATTATAGTGTGTAAAGATGAAATGTAAATGAAAAGAGCATAAAAAAAGGCTGCAGATTATCTGCAGCCTTTTTAAGAAATTAAAAATATACTATACAAATGAGATGTAAGCCATTTGTGTAGCGTCACCTCTTCTAATTCTTGTTTTAACAATAGAAGTGTACCCACCGTTTCTCTCAGCGTATTTTGGAGCAATCTCAGTTACAAGTTTATTTGTAGCTGTTTTGCTTTGTAGTTTAGCAAAAACATTTCTGTGTGCATTTAAATCACCTGAAGATGCAGCTGTAATTAATCTTTCTACGTATCTTTTTAACTCTTTAGCTTTTGGCAAAGTAGTTTCAATCTTTTCTCTCTCTATTATACAAATAGCCATATTTGCTAATAACGCTTTTCTATGAGAAGATGTTCTACTAAGCCTTCTATATCCATGCTTATGTCTCATTATTTGACCCTTTCTAAATTTAAGCTTTTAATTGTTCTAATTTTTTTCTTAAAGCTGATGCAGTATCTTCATCCAAAGAACTTTCAATCGGATAACCGATCTCAGTAAACTTATCAGATATCTCTTCTAAAGATTTCTTACCTAAGTTTTTAATACTTTTTACTTCAACTTCACTCATAAGTGCTAAATCACCAACAAATTTAATTCCTGCTCTATCAAGAGAATTAAAACTTCTTGCACTTAAATTTAAATCTTCTATCTTAACGATCAAATCTTTTAGATCGATAGTAGTTTCACTGTTGTTCATCTCTACCATTTTAACTTCTGACAAATCAAATACCTTGTTAAATACAGACATTTGAGAGTACATAGTTGAAACAGCTTCTTTAAATGCATCAATAGGAGATATCTGACCATCAGTTACAACAGTAAATACTGCTTTTTCGTAGTTAGGATTATCTTCTACTAGCATCTTTTCAATATCGTAAGTTACTTTCTTTACAGGGGTAAAGAATGCATCTACAGGAATATAATCAGCAGGGATTAGATCTCTTAAATCCTCACTTGGTACATAACCGATACCTCTTTGAACTATAACAGAAAAATTTAGCGTACAATCACTATTGATAGTAGCTAAATGGTGATCACCGTTTATTACTTCAATATCGTCATTTTCTAAATCTGAACCTTTGATCTCTCTAGCATTGTTAAAAGTATATTCAATCTCAATTTGCTCTTGATCAGACTTAATCTTAAATCTTAGCTCTTTAAGGTTGATTATAAAGATAGCAATATCTTCAAGCATACCTCTAATTGAATCAAATTCATGTTTTGCACCCTCTATCTTAACCGCGATAGGTGCATAACCAACAGAGCTGCTCATCAAAAGTCTTCTTAATGGGTGTGCTAAAGTTATAGCATACCCACTTTCAAAAGGAAAAGCGCTTATTTTAGCACTGTCTTCAGTAATTTGTTCAATTTCTACTTCTGACGGTAAAAATGGAGCATCTACAAATTTTTTCATATTTTTTCCTTTATTAATTTTAATTATTATTTAGAATACAACTCTACAATTAGTCTTTCTTCAACAGGAATCACTATCTCTTCTCTTTGTGGTACTCTTGTAAAAATTCCAAATACTTTATCTTTATCTACATCAACCCATTCAACCATACCGGTTTGGTTAGTTAACTCTAAAGATCTTACAATCTGTGGGTTAGTTTTAGATTTTTCTTTAATTTCAATTTTTTGTCCAGGTTTTACAACAACTGAAGGGATATCAACTTTTTTACCGTCTACTAAGATATGTCCGTGAGTTACAAATTGTCTAGCATTTGCTCTAGTTGCAGCAAACCCCATTCTGTAAACAACGTTATCAAGTCTTTGCTCAATTGATGTAATTAAGTTAGATCCTGTATTACCGTCTGCTCTTGCAGCATCTTTAAAGTATTTTCTGAATTGTTTTTCAGAAACACCGTAAATGATCTTAGCTTTTTGTTTTTCTTGAAGTTGCATACCGTACTCAGACAGTTTTGCTCTTCTTTGTCCATGTTGCCCGGGAGCAAATGGTCTTTTTTCTAATGCAGACTTACCGTTAAGTCTTCTCTCACCTTTTAGTCCAAGGTCAGCATTAAGTCTTCTTTCTAGTTTTTCAACTGGTCCTCTATATCTTGCCATGCATTAACTCCTTACACTCTTCTTCTTTTTGGAGGTCTACAACCATTATGAGGTAACGGTGTAACATCCTTGAACCATCTAACAGTAATACCGTCGATTGCTCCGATAGCTTTAACTGCAGTATCTCTACCAGATCCAGGTCCTTGTACTTTGATACCTACATTTTTAATACCATGTTCCATAGCTTTTTGTACTGCATCTTCAACTGCTGCTGTTGCTGCGAAAGGAGTAGATTTTTTACTTCCTTTAAATCCCAGGTTACCTGCACTTGACCAAGCAATTGCATTACCTGCATTGTCAGTTACCGTTACCATAGTATTGTTAAATGTTGCTGCAATATGAACAACACCGTCAGCAATATTCTTTTTTACAACTTTTTTTCTAGTTACTTTTCTTTTTGCCATATCTTGTTATCCTTACTTAGCTGCTGCAGCGCCAACAGTTTTCTTTTTACCTTTTCTTGTTCTGGCATTAGTTTTTGTCTTCTGCCCTCTACAAGGTAAACCTCTTCTGTGTCTGATACCTCTATAAGATCCTAAAGCCATTAAAGCTTTAATATCCATAGCAACTTTCTTTCTAAGATCACCCTCAACCATATAGTTTTCCTGGATCTCATTTCTGATTGCAGCTACTTCATCTTCTGTTAACTCATGAGCTCTTTTGTCATAAGAGATACCAGTAGCATCTAAAATTAATCTTGATGTATGTAAACCTATACCGAAGATATAAGTTAAAGCATATTCCATTCTTTTTTTGTTTGGTAAGTCTGTACCTGCTATTCTAGCCATGCTTATCCTTGTCTCTGCTTGTGTTTTTTGTTCTCACAAATAACTCTTGTGATCCCTTTTCTTTTGACAATTTTACACTTGTCACACATTTTTTTAACTGAAGCTCTTACTTTCATAATAAAGCCATCCTTTTTTTGTGTTTTTTCCAAATTCCATAGGCTCAAAACCGTACTTTGTGCCAACTCTTTATAAAACCTCTATAATAAGTTTTACAAAAACTTCCAAAGGCTGTAGAAAATGGAAGCAGATTATAATAAATATTTACTTCAGATTGGCTTAAAGCACTATATAGATTATGCTTTTATTTTATTGTGATATTATTTGAGCTACTGTTTTAGAGCTTCCGTGTTCTAAATAAGCTCTAAGTAGTTGAGAGTTTTCAAAGAATTTATCTTTATCCATTTTATTGTATTCATCTATTAGATTATCAGCTGTTACATTGTCTTGAATAAACTCTTTATGGATTGGCTCTTTACCCATTTTGTCAAAAAATATATTTGCCAATCCTATATATTTTAATTTAACCATATTTTTTGCTATAAAATAATCAAGTGGTTTTGCTATATAGCTTAAAACAAAAGGGGTACCTATAAGTGAAGCTTCAAGAGTTGCCGTACCGCTGCATATAAATGCAAAATCAACTTCACTTAAAGTTTTGTGTGCTTCTTTACTAATTGTAAACCGGGATATATCTCCATACAGCTCATCAATATATTCATCACTAAAACGGGAAGGTATAATAAGTATAGGTTTTTTGGCTATTCGTTTTGCAAGCTCTTTATATATTGGCATAAGTTTTGTTATCTCACCCCGCCTAGAACCCGGCATAAAGGCTACCTTACCGCTATTGCTTAATGATTCTTTAAAAACTTTTATCTCATCTAAAAGCGGATGTCCCACATAAGATATCTTCTCTTTTTTATTGTAGTGATCTTTCTCAAAAGGTAAAATAGAACATAAGGTATCGCAGTATTGTTCTATTTTTGGTATCCGTTTTTTCTTCCAGGCCCAAGCTTGAGGGAGGATATAATATATAATCTGCTTATTGGGATATTTTTTCTTTATCCGTTTTGCCAAAGGTAGATTAAATCCTGAAGAATCCATAAGCAAGATCTTGTCCGCATCATGTGCAAGTTCAACCATCTCATTTAAAAGTCTAAAAAACATTCTTACTTTTTTTATTGCATCCACAAATCCCATAACGGCAAGATGGGTAAGATCATATTTCGGATTGCCCAGATTCTTATCAAATATACCTGTAAGTTCTATATCATCACTTAAATATTCTTTTAATGCTTTTAGATGAATATTTGAAGATGTTTCCAATGCACAGACCAATAGTTTCACTATTAATCCTTTATATCATATTTATAAAACTTATTATGCTTTAAAACTTTTTCCAAAATAGCCACATAAGCATCTCTTTTCTCTGAATACATCCTGAAATATGGAAGAAGTATATAAGGATCACTTGTTGCCGTTCTTAAAAACCTAAGCTCTTTATATGCCCAAGACTTTGCTATACTTTTATAATAGTCCTCAACAGACTCTTTTAGATTACTGTATTTTTTTAAATATATTGTTTTATCACCTCTAAGTCCGCTAGCTGCGATCCTTGGTTCATCTTTTTTAAAAGACCAAACCCCAAAGATATTGTTAGCCTCCTTTGCAAACCTTGAAGTAAGCCATGCACTCTCTATAGCACTTTGTGCAAGAACTATACTTACCGGGTGTGGTTTTAAAGCATGAAGCAGCTGTATATTATTCTTTGCTTTATACTCTTTTTTTAATCTTTCTATCTCTTCAAGATTTCTATTATTTTTTACATCATCTTTTAATCTGTTATATTTTTTTTCAAGATCTTTATAGACGGTTATCACAACGGGGGCAAGTACCTGAACAAACTGCTCTTTTTTTCTTAAAGTCTTATTATTCAGCTTTTTATACGAACCGTACTTTTTTAGATCCTGTTTAGGTATATTTTGTTTTATTACTTCTTTTTTCTTAACTTCTGTAATAAATTTTTTATCCTCTACCGTTCCTACTTTAGTATCAATCAGATTCTCGTCAAGAATAACTACTTTACTTTTATCGCAACCTGTAAAAAATAAAATAGCAATAAAAACTAAATATCTCATACTTGTTATCATTATACCTCTTTTGTATATTCTTTTGTCACTTTACCTTTAAAATAAACACTTCCATGCTCTTTTCTCAAAGTAAGTTTTTCACCGCTTTTAGGGTATACATCAACACTTTCACCGATCAAACCCAACTGATTTGCTCTAATAAAACATGCTGTCATACCTGTGCCGCAGGCAAGTGTTTCACCCTCAACACCTCTTTCAAAGGTTCTTACATATAAATTTCCATTATCAATTTTAACATAATTTACATTTGCATTATATTCTTGTCTCATTTTAGAGCAAAGCTCTAAATCGAAACTATTTAGATCATCCACAATTATTACAAGATGAGGAACTCCTGCATCTATCAAAATCCATTTATATCCCTCTTCCATAAACTCATCTTTTAATACTTTAGATTCAATCATAGTCGTTTCAACTATATCATCTTCAACTTTACAGCTAATCTCCCCTGCACCTGTTAAAAATTTCATAAATGAACCGGCTAATTTATGATTGTATGCATAGTGAGCTACCGCTCTTGTACCGTTTCCACACATAGCAGCATCACTGCCGTCATTATTATAAAAAAGCCATTGGAAATCATATACCATATGTGGTACTACCACTATCATACCGTCACACTTTTCTTGTTTACATAGTTTTACTGCAAGGGAACTGTAATCATCTTTTTTATTTGTATGAAATATTACAAAAGTATTACCGCTTGCATTATATTTTTCTATTTTCATATTTTCCCTTTTTATTTTTTATTATAAATTTTATTTTGCACCTACTTTTGTAAGTACAACCTTTAATGTTTTTACAAAAATTACAAAATCTATCCATAAAGACCAATTTTGTACATACCACTTATCAAGTTCAACTCTACTGTCGAAAGGAAGATCATTTCTACCGCTTACCTGCCAAAGTCCCGTTATCCCCGGTTTGGTTTTTAATATTATATCTTTATTCTGTTTTCCTAACTCTTCTTGTTCATTTAACATATAGGGTCTTGGACCTATTAGATTCATATCACCTCTTAATACATTGTAAAACTGCGGCAATTCATCTAAAGATGTTTTTCTTAAAAAAGCACCTGTTTTTGTTATCCTTGGATCATTCTTATATTTGTGAAACAACTCGTAATACTCTTTTTCATCAGGATTTTCTTCCAAATATTCATCAAGAACTGCCTGAGAATCCTCATACATAGTTCTATATTTATAACATGTAAATGGTCTGCTGTTTTTACCTAATCTTTTTTGTTTAAAAAGTACAGAGCCTTTTGAATCTGATTTTATTAATATTGTTAATAAAATATGGACCATAAGAACAAAAGGAAATATCATAAGAGTTAATATTTTTTCAAAAAATTCTTTTATAAATTTATTTTTATAATTTAACAGTCTATTCTCTATATGTATAGCTGACAGTCTTACGTTTGAATAATCTACTACGGTAGTATGGGAGAAATCGAGATGTTCCATATATGGTATAACATATATATCTTTTGTTTTATTTAAAAATACTTTTATTATATCTTGAAATTCACTTGTATCAAAATTTTTTGAACTTATTATTACCATATCGTAATCTTTGTCATTATTCACAAATCCCAAATACCAATTTTTTTCTATCTCTTTAGTCAAACTTTTATAAACAGAGCTTTTAGATACTACATTTACTTTTATTTTAAATCTCTCGATCAAAAATAAAAGCTTTTTCCCCACTCTTTTAAAAAGAGGTATTGTCAATGTAGAAAAAAGAAAAAAGATAAAAAGAGTACTGATTTTATAGTCAAGAGATAGTGCCGTAAAAGATACAACAATAGTTATTATCAAAAATACCAAAAACAGAATCTTTAGTATCTTCTTTGTATCCTGCCAAAAATCATATCTTAATGTATATATTTTTTCAATTGAAAAAAAAAACAATATTATAATACCTATCCAAAGATAATTTTCTACCTTTATATTGTCAACCACAAAAGTTGTAAATATAAAAGCACAAAGCATTGCCAGTGCATCTATTGTCATAAGAACGGCAGATAATAATGTTTGAGAAAAGTTAAATCTATTTGAAATCATAAAGTACATTATACTTTAATATACTAGTGATTTCAATTAATTGTTTTATTTACTTAACAGTACCCTGTCAACAAGCTCTATTTGAGATATATTATTCGTAATAACTAAAAAGTCTATATACCTGCTTAGCATCTCTGATATATTTTTCATATACTCAAGCTTTACCTCGTAAAGTTTGTTCTTAGCATCAAAAACATCTATTATACTTTTTAAGCCGCTGTTATGTCCTTTTTGGATTGAGTCAAGATATGCTTTTGATGAATCAACAGCCTCTTTATAAACCAAAACACTCTCTAAAGTACTTGAAAGTACAGTTTGAAGTTCGTCATATTTTACTTTTAGATCTTTCTTTGTAAGTTCTATATCCTCAAAAGCAGCTTTTTTTATAAACTTTGAACTTTTAACTCTTGAGGAAACCGATCCCCCTTGATATAGTGGTACACTTAACTCAAGCATCACTTTTTGTGTATCTTCATAGTCTGTTGTAAAATCATCCGAATCAAATTTTGTATAACTTGCATTTAAATTCAATACAGGGTAGTGTAAACTTTGCGTATTTATTATCTCTAATTCACTCATCCTTAGTGCTGCTTTTGCCTGCTGTAACTCTAAGTTATCATCCAGTTTTGAATTTTTAACGATATTTTGTATTTGATTTATAAGCGTATCGTTAACCGCATCAAATTTAACAATCGGCATAACTATATCATCTGAAGCTATATATTGTTTAAGTCTCAGCATATTAATAGCGTATAGTTTTTTCTCTTTTACAAGATCTATTTTAGATCTGCTGTATTCAACTTTTGACTGTAGCAGATCCATCTTATTTGAGAGATTCATATTGAATCTTTTCTCTACAGCTTGTAATTTATAATCATTATAATTTACATATGATTCTAAAAGCTCTATTCTGTTCTTTGAATTTAATACTTCCATATAAACTTTAAAAAGATCCTGTGCAAGCTGTTGTTTTTGGTAATCTAGCTGAAGCTTTGAAAGTTTTAATCTCCCTTTTTCAAGATCTATCTTTGTGTAGGTTTCGTGATTGTAAAGTGACTGTTTTAATGTAAGTTTATAATCTGTAGAGGTTTCAGTTACGTCACGGTTAGAGATAGTTTGAAGATGATTTATCTCATAGTCCGTTACACTGTGAGATAAAGCCGCATTAATTTGTGGATACAATCTTGCCTTAACTTGATTTACCCCCTCCTCTTTTGATTTGTATTGGTAAAAAGAGGATTTTATCTCATGTGAATTTTCAAGTGCTTTTTGGTATGCATCCGCAGGTGTTAAAACCTGCGCACTTAAACTATATCCGCATGCAAACAGTGCAAATAAAGACAGTTTTAAAATACTACTCTTCATTGAAACCTCTGCTTAACATATCCGTAAAGGGTTTGATAAAGTAACTAAGCGGAGTTCTTTCACCAATATTTATCATAACCTCTGCAGGCATACCTGATACAAGGATAAAACCATACTCTTTTAACTGCTCTTTACCTTTTTGCGTAACTTCAACTTTTGTTTCATAATATGGCATACCCGTCGTTTCATTTATAAAACTGTCTGCCGATACATGTATAACTTTTCCCTCAACAACATGAGCCTGATTTAGATTAAATGCAGAGAACCTTATATCAGAAAGAAGACCTACTTTTACCTTATCTATATCTGTTGTTTGTACCTGTGCCACAACAATAAGTTTTGTATTTTGAGGTACTATCTCCAATATTGGTTTACCCGGAGCTAAAACACCCCCTATTGTATGGATTTCAAGTCCTACAACCGTACCGTCAATAGGAGATACGATCTTTGATCTGCTTAAAGTATCATTTATAACTATAATCTGCTCTTTTAGTTTTGCTATCTCTGACTTTGTATTAGCAATATCACCCTCTATTGAATTAAACTCTCTTTGCAACTCTCTGATTCTTAATTTATCAACCAGCTGTTGTTTATAAAGTTCATCCCACTCTAAGATCTCTTCATTTATAGATTCTAATCTTTTTTGTTTACTTTCAAGTAGCGAAGTGTAACCTTCTATTTGATTTTGTATCTGAATAAGCTGCCCTTTAATATGAACATCTTTTAACTTTATCAAAAGGTCGCCTTTTTTTACTTTATCACCGTCTTTTACAAATATCTGCTCAACTATACCACCCTCTAAGTGCTGTATTGTTTTTTTATCCATATCGGCAGATACCTGCCCTATTGCAACCGAAGATGCTGATAACGGTGCTAAATAGCTCCATCCCCCTAAAAGGACAAATACTATAAAAATAACACCAAGACCGAATTTTATCACAGCCGAATCATCATGTGACGGCATTGTTAACTTTTTATCATTCATATCTATCCTTAACTACCCGGTTTACCCATTGAGATCTTAGGTGTACTCATTTGAGGTTTGGCAACTGCCGGTTGTGCAGGCTTTGGCTGTTGTTTTGCCGAAATTTTTGCCATAACTTCCTGTGTAGGACCGTAAAGCTCCAACACCCCTTGCTTCATAAGTGCAATTTTGTTTGTTACTTGAAGTATACTTGGTCTGTGAGTTATAACAACAACCGTAGTGTTGTTTTGTTTTAACTCGTTTACAGCTTTTATCAGTGCAACTTCACCCAATTCGTCAAGATTTGAGTTTGGTTCATCAAGTACCACAAGTACAGGATTATCATAGATTGCTCTTGCAAAACCGATTCTTTGTTTCTGACCGCCTGAAAGTGAAGCACCCCCTGCTCCTAGCTTTGTATCGTAACCCTCAGGAAGTCTTAATATCATCTCATGAACACCCGCTTTTTGTGCAGCCTCTACAACTTTTTTAGAGTCTAACTCGCCGAATCTTGAGATATTCTGACTAACAGTACCCTCAAACAGTTCAACATCCTGAGGAAGATATCCTATAAACTTACCAAGGTCTCTTTTATCCCATTGGTATATGTCTGCCTTATCAAGTCTTACTTTACCTTGTACAAGCGGCCAAAGACCAAGTATAACTCTTGCAAGGCTTGATTTACCTGCGGCACTAGGTCCGATGATACCAACAACATCACCCATATCTATTTTCATATTGATACCTCTTATTGAGGGTGTTTTTGCTCCTGGTGGTACAACTGTAGCAGCTTCTAAAAGTAACTCACCTTTTGGATCCGGAAGTTTCATGTACTCTTTATCTTTTGGAAAATCATTTAACAGTGACTCAAGTCTACCGTATGAGTTTCTTGCACTACTAAAACCTTTCCAGCTTCCGATAATAAGATCAAGTGGAGCCAAGGCTCTACCCATAATAATGGAACCTGCTATCATCATACCCGGACTTACTTCCATCATAATTGCAAGATATCCACCAATACCAAGTATCAGTGACTGAAACAGCATCCTAGAACTTTTAGATACATTCGACCATATACCCGCTTTGTTACTTGCATCATTTTGAGCATTTAGGAAACCGAAATATTTCTCTTCCCATATACCTCTAATGTTTTGCTGCATACCCATTGCATTTA
The DNA here is from genome assembly GCA_034717895.1 of Campylobacterota bacterium. Classification (GTDB taxonomy): domain Bacteria; phylum Campylobacterota; class Campylobacteria; order Campylobacterales; family Arcobacteraceae; genus JAIOSF01. Next base: position 20,625 of record JAYEMD010000162.1, read on the forward strand.
CAACTTCAGCATTTCTAAGGTTTGAATCAACATATTGAGTTGATGCTCTGCTTAATGCATTTGCCTGTGCCAGTTTCTCTTTTGTAGAGTACTCATTTACAATTGTAAATATTATAAGTACGATTGCAGCAAAGATTGCAAAGTATCCAAATACAGGGTGAAACATAAATAGAACCGCTATATATATTGGTATCCAAGGAGCATCAAAAAATGCAAAAAGTCCGTTACCTGTCATAAACTGTCTTACTTGTGTAAGATCATTTAAAGGCATTGATGATGCTTTTCCAGGATGTTTATTTGCAAGTTCAAAAAGAGTATTGAATATTCTTTGACTTAAAATAGAGTCAAGTTTATTACCCACTTTTACAAGTACTTTTGATCTTACTATCTCTAATAGTGCCATAGTTATAAACAGTACAACTACTATTAATGTCAACATTATTAATGTATCTTCACTTCTGCTTGTAAGTACTCTGTCATATAATTGAAGCATATATAACGGTGGTACTAACATAAGCAGGTTTATGAACAAACTGAAAAAACCTACAAGAATAAACGATTTTTTAGATTGTAATATCGCTTCTTTTAGTTCTGAGTTTGTTGCTTTTTGGTTTTTTTGGACTTTTTGTGCCATTGGCTTCCTTTGTAAAAATTCGCTCTATTAGTTTTGTCTTTGATTTGCTATAGTAAACAGTGTTTGAATATTATCAAGTGATTTTAAATGTGCATCAATCAAAGTAATTATCCCTTTTCTAACCCAGTCAGCTAAAATATCGTCACTTAAAGCATTTAATTTTTCTCTGTCAACAACTTTAAATCCGTTTACAAGAACCTGCTTCTCATCACCCTCACCAACACTTATCTCTCTATCTTCAAGGATACCGCTAGAAGCTATAGCTTTAGCTACATTTTTTGTTACGTTCATTTGTGTTTCATGTGATGTTAAAAAATCTACTGCATGTTTTAAAGTATCTGACTGCTCACCGCTTTTTTTGAATAGCTGCTTACCTTTAGATTTTGAGAATACAGCTGACTCTTCATCAATTAATATTACTCTTTGATCCGGGTTTTCTTTAGTTGCGGCTAATGCAAACGGGTATTTTCTAAGAACAGACGGTACATAGTTTGTTATCCATTTACCTTCGTTATTAATTGCAAGACTGTCTTGACCAAGTGATACTAAAGCTACCATTGATGGATTTTCATCAGCTGTAAATACGATAGGAAATGCTCCGCCAACTAGTGCTGCTTCATTTGCAACAACAGGTAAGAAAGTGTTGTTTCTTGCAAAGTTAAGATCTGTCATTGGGCTTATTTTTAATTCCGAGTGTTTTGTTTTATCTAATACTGTTAAATTTTTGTACATTTTTTTATCCTTTGTTTGTGTTTCTTTTTTGGGTCTTCCTCTTTTTTTAGAGCTTAATGTCATCCCCACCAATCTTTCTATATTCTCAATATATTGTTTCGAACCTGTTACATGCTGCTTATCCAGTGAATTTTTAATAAAATGGTAGATCTCTTGATCTATTGCTTTATTGAATATCTCACCGTATTTTTCAATTCTATCTTGCTGTGTATATCCAAGCTTTTTATAAAGCTGATGATATGTCACAACAGAATCTTTTTTATTAAAAAGATTTTTATGAATACTGCTGTATTTATAATCTTGTGCATTTGACGTTACATTTTCATATACCGGTAAACTCTCAATATATTTCATAACCTCAAATAGATATACCGTATCCTCTATAAGTGAAGATTTGTATCTCCCTTCCCATAGTGTTCCCGTACGATTATACTTTTTATTATAATAACCCACATACTTTCTCCCTAAACTTTGCATAAATTTAGGTAATGAGTCCGCATCTAAAGGTGTCACTGTAAACTCAAAGTAAGCAGGCATAAGAACATAGGCATTTATATTTATAGATTTGTTAATGATCAACTCCTCTAATATAGAAAGAAATTTATCATAATCCTCACTATCTTTAAAAAGCTCAAGATTATCAAGCCCTTTTAATAAGATATGTTGTGGAGTATTTTCTATAAATACCCTAAGTTTTCTAGCCAATACTTCCCCTTTGTTGATATACGATAAGAATTTTACTCCCATTTTACTTAAACAGAGATAAAATGACTCCGACACCTTTTTATATTAGATTAATTAGTACCATAGTGATAGTTTAATTTATAATATTGTACAATTACACCACAAAACTACTTAGGAATAATATGAAACAAAAAAAGATCATAAATGCCAATACCTTTACGCCGCTGTATGATGAGATGGAAGATAGATTAAAAGTGGTGATAAACTATCAAGACCTCAATAACAGGGTCGATCTTATGATAACAAGGGCATTTATATTAAAAATTATCCCATCAATTGACGAGTTTATGATGAAGCATTATAGCTATGAGGATGAGTTTATAGAGGAAAATACAGTAGAGACTCCTTTAGAGCAGCACAATGAAGATCAACAGCAAACCCTATCAAAAACAAATAATGAAAATCTTGCATTACTTCAAAAAGAGAAAGAACTGTTGTTACAAATGGATATATCATATGACAATAAAAGTAAGAACTCTACTTTGAAGTTTACAACACAAAATTACATAATAGTATCCACACTAAATGAAGAGCTTTTCAAGCAGATAGTATCAATTATAAAAAAAAGTATACCGTATATAAAATGGGGAATATCAAGATATTTTTAGATAAAAGACCATAAAAGGTCTTTTATATTTTAGTTAGTTTTACTCTTCTGAAGATAGAGAGTTATAATAAGTTTCTGCATCTACACTGTTTTCATAAAGTCTAAATGTTAAATTCTCATTATTTACCAAACTAATGTAATCCTCTTCAATACTGTTTAGAGCATACATTACACTTCCGTCAACTAATCTGTTAGTAGTTACTGTTACACCCATATTTAGATATGATCCAGTTTGAGTAGAGTAGTTTGAATCATATACAGTTACATCCCATAAAGTTGCACTTTCATTAAATATAAATTTAAACAGTGTACTTTCCAAAGAGTTTCTCTGAACAGCATAAAACTCTTTCCCTTTAACTTCATCTTGCAAACTTGTATTAGAATAATTTTGAGCATCATCTTTACTCTCAAAGAATTTTAACTTAACCAAAGATGAACTTTGAGTAACTAAATTTATATACTCACTGTTATTGTTATTATAAACTAAAGTTCCGCTGCTATCTGTAATAGTAGTATCAGTTACATTAATATCTGCACTTACGGGAGTAGTTTGAGCTGTAAAATTAGCATCGTATACAGTTATATCCCATTTTGTAAGATTTGTGTCAAAATCTATTTTATAGATCCCTTTACTATATAAGTTATCTTTTACCACATAGTACGATTCACCCTGTAACTCGTCACTTAGACTAAAACTTTCACTTGATGAACTGCCGCACCCTATAAATAAAAAAGGTATGATCAAAGCAGCTGCAAATAATTTTATATTTTTCAATTTTTATCTCCTAATCTCTATATTATTTGTTTTTTAAACCGTTCTTTACAAAATCAAATATGATTGGATTTGGTGTTTGCAATGAACTTGTAAATTCAGGGTGGAATTGAACCCCCACAAACCAAGGATGCTCTGGTATCTCCACAACCTCTATAAGACCGTTTGACTCACCCGTAATGATCATACCGTTTTTCTCCAGTACCTCTTTATATTCAGGGTTTGCTTCATATCTGTGTCTATGTCTCTCGTGAGATATACCTTTTCCGTATGCTTCCTCCAGGTGACTTCCTTTTTTAGATTCAAACGGATACTCACCAAGTCTAAGTGTTCCACCCATAGGTGACTGCTGTGTTCTTACTTGAGTATCACCCATGCTGTCTAGGAACTGCTCTATTAGATAAATAGCAGGCTCTTTTGTATCTTTGTCAAACTCAACACTTGTAGCATCTTTAATACCCACAACATTTCTAAGGTACTCTACGATTGAAAGCTGCATACCTAAGCAGATACCAAGATATGGCAGTTTGTTCTCTCTGGCATATTTAATTGCAGCTATCTTACCCTCAACACCTCTTTCACCAAATCCACCGGCAACAAGTACACAATTACTCTCACCTATTATCTCTTTAGCGCCTTTTTCCTCTATCTCTTCAGAATCACACCAATTAATATTTACTTTTGCATTTAGGTGTGCTCCACAGTGAGTAAGAGACTCTATTAATGATTTATATGACTCTTTTAGCTCTAGGTATTTTCCTACAAAAGCTATATTTATCTCATCTGCAGGTGCAATAATATGTTTAACCAAAGAATCCCACTGATCCATATCAGGTGTTATGGTTCCAAGTTCAAAGTGTTTTGAGATAGGTTTTAAGATACCCTCTTTTAGGAAGTTCATAGGTACTTGGTAGATAGTTTTTGCATCACCTGCTTCTATAACAGCATCCTCATCAACATCACAACTGTAAGCAAGTTTTCTTTTTAGATCATTAGGCAGTTTCTTTTCTGTTCTACATACAAGCATATGAGGCATGATACCTATTCTTCTTAACTCTTGTACAGAGTGTTGCGTAGGTTTTGTTTTTAGTTCACCCGCAGCAGCTATATATGGTACTAGCGTTACATGGATGTTCATAGTTTTTGATTTTGGGTTTTCGTGTCTTATCTCACGAACTGCCTCCATAAAAGGTAGACCCTCTATATCTCCAACGGTTCCTCCTAATTCGACTATTAAAAAATCGTGATCTTTTCCCGCTTTATATATTCTGTCTTTTATCTCATTGACAATATGGGGTATAACCTGAATAGTTTGACCAAGATACCCACCCTCTCTTTCTCTTTGTATTACAGAGCTGTATACCTGTCCTGTAGTAAAGTTATTACCTTTACCTAAAGTCTTATCTATAAACCTTTCATAGTGTCCTATATCAAGGTCTGTTTCAGCACCGTCTGCTGTAACAAATACTTCTCCGTGTTCCAAAGGGCTCATTGTCCCCGGATCCACATTTAAATATGGATCAATTTTTAACATACTTACATTAAAACCACTTTGCTTCATTATAGCAGCTACACTGGCACTTGTAATACCTTTACCTAAACTGCTTAATACACCACCCGTTACAAATATAAATTTTGTCATCTACTACCTATCCAAATATTTTAATTTTGTGTTTTGCTTTTGATTAAAAGCGTCTGTTATACTCTATAAATGGGATTTTACCCTAAAATAGATAAATGTAAGATAATAGTTATATCTGTATAGGTCCTTAAAAATATACAGTTTCTTAATATAATCTTAATTTATAAACAATTGCACAAAAGTTACAAAAAATTAAGCATAGTTTAATAATAAAGTCGTAAGAATATCACATAACATTGTGCTGGAGGGCTTAGTAAAGCTTATTTGGAGTAACACAATTGTTAAATTTCGAAATTTAAACAAAAAGGAACAATATGAAAAAATTAGTTAAAATGAGTCTTGTTGCAGCTGTAGCTGTTGCTGGTCTATCAACAACTGCAAGTGCGAAATCTATGGAAGAGTCAATCAAAGGTGTTGATTTTTCTGGTTACGTAAGATATAGATATACAAATGGTGCTGACAATGCAGAATCTCACAAGTACAAAACAGTATTCAAAGTAAAATCTAAAGTTAACGATTCTGTTAACGCATTCATCAAAGTAACTAACGAGTCTGCAGTAGATGATGCTTCTGGTGATGCTGATCCAACTCACGCTGCTGTTAAGTGTGCTAACTTCCAAATGAACTTAGGTGGAAACACTGTTATCGTTGGTAAGCAAGGTTTACAAACTCCATTTGCTGCATTATCTGACCAACAAGGTACTGGTATCGTAGCTGTTGCTCCTATGGGTGCAATGACTTTAGCTGGTGGTTGGTACTTCAATACTGACGCTACTGCTGGTGTAGGTGGTGCTGATCTTGGTGGATTAAACATTGCTGCTATCGCTGCTATGGGTAAAGCTGGTGCTGTAGATTACGCTGCATGGTTAGCTGATGTAAGTAACGGTGCAACTGCAATGAACTTAAACGTTGCTGGTACTGTTGGTGCTGTAAACTTAGAGTTAAACCACGCTTCTGTAGATTACGATGTTGGTGCTAACCCAACTCAAACTAGAGTTGTTGCTTCAGGTAAAGCTGGTGCTGCTACTGTAGCTGCTGGTGTTGTTATGACTGGTGACGAAGGTGGAGATGTTACTTTAGGTGACGTTGATGCTCAAGCTAACTTCGATTTAGAAGATTTATCTGCGCACATGACTACTGATGATACAGTAATCTACGTTGGTGTTCACGCTCCTGTAGGTGCTACAACTGTAGGTCTTGAGTATGCTGCTGCTGATGAAGCTGATGCTGATGAGACTATGCTTTCTGTTGCTTACAAAATGTCAAGTAACTTCAAAATCTCTGGATTTGCTACATCAGGTGACCTTGGTGACAAAACTAGACTTGAAGTTAAATACACATTCTAATAACTACTTTAAGTATAATAAAAAAGGAGCGGTTAGCCGCTCCTTTTTTTATTCTCTTATAAATTTTATAAAATCTAAACTTGTACTTTTAAAAGATATTAAATAAGCTGTTTAAACATAAGGTTTATAGTTGTATTTCCCCTAAACTCATTTTTTGAAACTGTTGCCGTGAATGAAACAATATCATCTATATTTATCTCATCAAGATCAACAAAAACAACAACCTCTATCGTATTTATGCCGTTTGTTACTATTAGTTTTTTAAACTCTTTGTTCTTACCCATCTTTATTACATTTAATACTTTTAAGTTTTCAAATGTAAAAATAGGATATGGATTTTGATGTCCAAAGGGTCTGAAGAATTCAATGGTATTATATAAGTTTTCATTGATACTATCTATACAAAAAGAACCTATGCTGTATAAACTCTTACCCTTATCATCTGAACTGTTAAGATTGTCTATATTTTTATTTAGCATATCTTTAAAATCATCAATCTTATGTGATAATGCGGTTAAACCTGCTGCTTGTTTATGACCTCCAAAACCTACAAGGTCCAAGCTGCACAAACTTATAAGCTCATATAGATCTACATCTGAAGTGCTTCTTGCACTTGCCTTTGCATTTTGCCCGTTTACACTAAAAACGAATGCAGGCTTTTGGTATTTTTCACAAAGTTTTGAAGCTACTATCCCTATGATACCCTCATTCCAACTGCTGCTTTTTACAACAATAACATCATCTTCTTCATCTACCTGGGTTTTTGCTTCATTGAACATGGAAAGCTGTTCTTGTTTTCTTGCTTCATTAAGCTCAACCAAATAATCAAGCTGCATATTTGCCTCACGCTCATCAAAACTAAGTAAAAACTCTAAAGCAATAGAGGGATCACTCATCCTCCCTGCACAGTTTATCAAAGGTGCAAATTTAAAACCTATATCCTCTTCTGTTATACTGTTTAATCTATATCTTAGTCTAAGTGCAGCAATTGCGGGTCTTTTTGAAGTTGATAATGCTTTTAAACCATACTTCACCATTGTTTGATTCAAACTTACCATAGGCATAATATCTGCAACGATTGCCAAAGCCAATATATCAAACAGCTCCATAAGGTTATATTTGAAATTCAAAGCATTTTTTATAGCTGCACAAAGGTACCAGGCAACCTGAGCACCGCAGATATCTTTAAAATCAAAAGGGCACTCCTCTTGTTTTGGGTTAACAATAGCATAAGCATCAGGAAGCTTTTCCCCTACAGTGTGATGATCTGTTATAATAAGGTCCAAACCTTTTTGTTTACAAATATCCGCTGCTTCAAATGCACTTATACCATTATCTACGGTTATAATAATACCCTCATCTATCTGCTCTAAAATCTTGGGGCTTAAACCGTAACCGTGTTCAAATCTGTTTGGAATAATATAGTTTATATCAACACCTATTTTTGAAAAGAACTCAACCATAATGGCAGTTGAAACTACGCCGTCAACATCATAATCACCCACCAAATTTATAGTTTCCTCATGTTTTATTGCATCAACTATCCTTTTTACGGCTTTGTCCATATCTTTAAATTTATCAGGCTGGGGGAAACTTTTTAATGTTTTAAATTGATCATCTTTTATTCTATCTTGTAGAATTTTTTCTATATCTGTTATTGTAAGCTTACTCATAAATCAAATTATATCCTTTTTAAACTATTTTTAGATAAAATAAGGGCTTTATAGAATATTAAATTAGGATTATTAAATGGATAAAGCAAAATATATTTGGATGGACGGAGAACTGACACCTTGGGATGATGCAAAAGTTCATGTTCTAACACATACTTTACACTATGGTAACGGTGCTATTGAGGGTACCAAAGCATATAAAACTGTTGATGGAAGATGTGCTATTTTTAAACTTCAAGAGCATACACAAAGACTACTAGATTCTTCAAAGATGACTTTAATGGATGTACCGTTTAGTGTTGAAGAGTTAAATGATGCACAAGTAAAATTGTTACAGGAAAATGAACTTTTTGAAGGTGCATACATAAGACCCCTTGTATATCTAGGATACGGTGTAATGGGTCTTTACCATAAAGATGCACCTGTAAATGTTTCAATTTCAGCTTGGAAATGGGGAGCATATCTAGGTGAAGAGGGTCTAAAAAAAGGTATAAGATTAAAGATAGCTTCAATGACAAGAACACCAAATACTTCAGGTATGGGTAAAGCAAAAGCAGTTGCTAACTACCTAAACTCACAAATGGCTAAGTTTGAAGCAGTAGATGCAGGATATGACGAGGCACTTTTAAGAGATGACCAAGGTTATATAGCAGAAGCAAGCGGTGCAGCATTTTTTATGGTACAAGATGGAGTACTTATCACACCGCCAAGTGACAATGCCCTAAAATCAATAACACAAGCTACAGTAATTGAGTTAGCTCAAGATATGGGTATAAAAGTTGAAAGAAGAAGAATCACAAGAGAAGAGATATATATCTGTGATGAGTGTTTCCTAACAGGAACTGCCGCAGAGGTTACACCTGTAAGAGATGTAGATTCAAGAACCATAGGCTGTGGAAGCAGAGGACCTATAACGGAAAAACTTCAAACAGCATATTTTGATGCGGTTGCAGGTAAAAACGAAAAGTATATAAAAGACTTAACTTATATAAATTAGTATGAACAATACAGACTATATTAAAGAAAAATTAAATACACTAAGAATTGAGTATATGGCTAGTATATTATCTGTAATTGCACTTGGTAGTGGATTAGCTAAAATGATACTTAGTGATTATAGTTTTTCTTTTTTTAGTAAATTAGAAGCTGGAAATTCACTATTTGATATAGGAGTAGTATTATTTTTTATATTAATATTAAATATTATTGTAGTGTTTTACAAATTAAAAAAGACAATAAATCTTTTAAAGGATAGATAACATGAGTAATTTAGTACTTATACCATTAATGGGATTAGGTTTTGCAGTAGCCATGTTATATGGTACATTTCAAGATGAGATACATGATTTTTTTACAAAGGAAAATAAATAATGCCAATCGACAACGATTATTTTAAAAATAGACAAAAACAACAAGGGGGTCAAAAAGACTCATCAGATAATAAAAGCGGCGGCAGCGGTGGAGGTGGTGGATACCAGCCTCCTTTCGAACCGCCTCAACTTTTTAAGAACTTTGGTAAAGGTTCTGCTGCAATATATGCAATTATCCTAATAGGTGTTGTATTATTTATGGCAAAACCTTATGTTATTATCAACTCAGGTGAAGTTGGTATCAAAGTAACTACGGGTAAGTACGAGAGTGATCCATTACAACCGGGTTTTCATCTTTATATCCCTGTGATACAAAAAGTTATCACTGTAGATACAAAAGTAAGACTTATAAACTATAAAACTATAGAAGATATGAGTGGATTTGACAGCGGTATAAAGATAAACCCTGCTATTAATATACTTGATGCCAGAGGTCTGCCTGTATCTATTGAACTTACTGTACAATATAAACTTTTACCACACGGTGCTCCTAATACAATCGCAACTTGGGGTCTAAGCTGGGAAGATAAAATCGTAAATCCAGTAGTAAGAAACATAGTAAGGAATGTTGTTGGTGGATTTAATGCAGAGGATTTACCAATGCAAAGAAATGCAATAGCAACACAAATTGAAAATGGTATTAGAACAGAGATTGAATCATTAGAAGGTAAACCTGTATCTATTGAATCAGTACAATTAAGAGAGATAGTACTTCCAC
>JAYEMD010000163.1:0-30410 GCA_034717895.1 Campylobacterota bacterium
GGATGCTGTGGTCCAAAGTTAACCACCATTGTGTTATCTTCTCTATCGAAAGTTATATTCTCAAAAAAAGGTTTTAGTCTGTTAGTTACTTGCATATTACTTTCTCTCCCTTAATTGCTCTTTTTCAAGCTCATCGAAAGGTGTTACCAATTTCACTCCGAATAACTGTACTCCACCATCTTCCTGGTACCGAATAGGAGTATCAGGTTCGTTACCTTCACCTATCTCTACACCTTTTGGAACTTCGTGTCCAAGTCTAGAGAATCTTTCAGTATCATATCTGTCAACACATGCAGCATCTCTAAGTTCAGGTCCGACAATATCTCTAGCTTCTTTACCGAAAATCTTATCAACTTCATACCATGACGCGGCTTCATCACCTTGCATAGGATATGATTTTAGAAGCGGATGCCCCTGCCAGTCATCAGGCATAAGGATTCTTTTCATATATGGATGGTTGTTTGCAACAATACCGTACATATCAAACATCTCTCTTTCACTCCAGTCTGCCATTCTAAACAGTGGATTTACAGATTCAATAGCATCACCCTCTTTTATAAAAGTTTTGATTCTCATTCTTTTATGTTTAGTAGTTGAAAGCATCTCATAGAAGATCTCAAAACCACCTCTGGAAGCAATATAATCAACTGCAGAAAGCTCCATTAGAAAATCATATGCCATGATCTCTTTAGCATGCTTAATAGCTTTGATATTATCTTCAGGCTTTATATATACGACTAGGTGATCTAACTGAATATATGCTTCACTAATATCAACAACTTTACTTAAACTCAAGTAATCATTACTAAATGTAGAATCGTCATAAACACTTTGCTTTGCAAGCTGCGGTGTTACATAAAATCTATCATTGTAATATGATTTTTTCTGTAGATCATTGTTTGGTTTATATGCTCTCATCTATATCAACCTTTTCGCTCTTTGAGCCTTACTTGCAGGCTCTCGTCTTATTTTTCTTTGTAGCATCATCACTGCATACTGTAATGTTTCAGGTCTAGGTGCACATCCCGGAAGATAAACATCAACAGGAACTACTCTGTCTACACCTTGAACTGTCGCATAAGTATTAAACATACCACCGGTATTTGCACAAGATCCCATAGAGATAACCCATTTAGGATCAGGCATCTGATCATATAGTCTTCTCATAAACTCTGCGTGTTTCTTTGTAAGCGTACCCGCAACAATAATAACATCAGATTGTCTTGGAGATGCTCTAAAGATTGTACCGAATCTATCGAAGTCAAATCTCGATCCACCAGATGCCATCATCTCGATTGCACAACATGCAAGACCGTATGTCATAGGCCAAATCGAGTTACTTCTACCAAAATTAACTATTTTATCAATAGTAGTAAGTTTTACGGCTTCTCCACCGTCTTGTAAATAGTTTACTTTATGCTGTGCCATTCAAGCGCTCCTTTTTTCCATGCGTAGATAAAACCGATTGTTAATAGTATGATAAATAATATCATCTCTATAAAACCGAACCAACCTAACACTTTAAAATCAACTGCCCATGGGAACATAAATATGATCTCAACATCAAACAATATAAATAAAAGTGCCATCAGATAAAACTGTGCCGATATAGTATTCGGCTGCTTATTAACCTCAGGTCCACACTCATAAAGTGTACACTTTAATTTTTCTGTATCTTTTCTTGCCAGTTTACCACCAACAATTCGTGATAGCATCGTAGTTGCAATAAATGCACCGAACGTTACTACAAACATAATAAATGCACCAAAATAAGGATGTGCAAAAGTGCTATGTTCCATTTTTTCCCCTTCTTAAGTATAAGCTATCCGTTTATAAATAGCCAATAATAGCTGCACAATACTATCTAATTATAATTAAATATTAACTTATAATTATCTCTTGGCATAGTGTTTTATTGGGTTTGTGTGTAACCAAAGGGAACAGTTTTAGTGGTGTTAAATAATAAAGGAGGGATAAGGTTAAAGAGTTTTAATCTCCATTGTAGAGTTTGGTGTACCTAAGTAGTATCCTTGATATCCGTCTATGTATAATCTTTTTGCTTTATTGTAGATCTCTTCATTCTCAATATACTCAGCTATTACTTTTATAGCCAGTTCATGTGCTAGGTTTGTAATCGTTCTTACAAGTATGTATGACTCTTCAACTTTACATATATCTTTTATCAAACTTCCGTCAATTTTAATATAATCAGGCTTTAGTTCAAGAAGATATGTAAAATTTGAATATCCGCTTCCAAAGTCATCTATTGCTATTTGAACACCAAGAAGCTGCATATTATATATAAAGTCACGAATCATATGAAAATTCACTATATTTTCACTTTCAAGTATCTCAAGTATCAATCTATCTGCAACATTGTACTGTATCATTTTTTGTCTGATAAAACTTACAAGTTCAATATCCGCTATATCATCAAATGATAAGTTTATGGAAAAGGTACAATCTTTATCTTCAAAATACTGAAATGATTTTTCTATCATACGTTGGGTGAGTTGCGTATAGTATTTTGTTTTTGCAACTGCATCAAGAAAAAAGAATGGAGATATTATTCTATCACCCTCTTGAATCCTTACAAGACACTCATATGAATTACCGTATGATTTTATAATAGGCTGATAGTATGCTATAAGTCTATCTTCCTCTAAAGCAGTTTTTACCATCTTTATACCTGCTATATCCTTCTCGAATTTTTCTGTAAGTTTTAAATCATCACAATATTTTAAAAAAGGTTGTTTTGTATCTTTTGCATAGTGTAGTGTCATATCCGCAAGTTCTAAGATATTGTCTGTAGAAACATTTTCAACAAGAACGGCACTAATATAAATATTTATATCTATTACATTATCATTTTCTATCTCAACTTTGATAGGTGTATTTTCAATTGTATGCATCATCTGCTTTACTTTATCTTCATTAAACTGATATCGTGAACTATCTTTTTCAAATTCAAGATATACAAACTGATCTGCACCTATTTTATAAAAGGTTTTATCCTTATTCACAAAAGATTGAAGAAATTTTGTTATAGATTGAAGTAAAGTATCTCCAACTTTAATCCCGTAAAAGTCATTTATGGTGGAAAAGCCTTTTATATCAATTAACAGCAAGCCGTAGGGAGTATGTTTTTTAAAATCTTCCAATAATTTTATTCTGTTTGGAAGTGTTGTCAACTCATCGTGATAATATAAGCTTTCTAACTCTACAACACGTTTTTCCAATTCCTCTTTTGTCATGCAAATTTACCTTGAACTATTTAAATAGTTTTATTCTTTAGTATAATTGGTCATTATATCATATTTAATATTTTTTTTTCAAGATTTTCAAGATTTTCTGAAATTATATTATTAAACTGTGTTCTGTTAAAACTCCTCTGACGCTTGGCAAGTTGTGCCGTATGAGTAGATATAAGTTCCTCTAATTGTAATTTAGTAATCTTACCGTCAATAAATTGTAATGTTTCAATAATACCTATAGATGACATACAGTTCGGTGCTCTTGTATAGTTTTGTTCTAAAAATATCACCTCATCGATTATACCCTCTTTTATCATCAGCTTTGTTCTTTTTTTTATCCTTTCTCTAAGGATATCAGTTTCTGTTTGTATTTGAAATATAGGTAGATTTTCAATTATGGGTTTTGGCTTATTTAAATTAAAATAATCCGTTGGAGTCATATTGGTCTGATAATAAACTTCCAAGGCTTTTTCTATTCTATATCTGTCATTTTGTTTTATCTTACCCATATAGAAAGGATCAATCTTTTGCAACATAAGATAACTGTTTTGAATATCTTCCAAAGAAGCTTGAACCTGTTTTTTTGTATCTTCCGATATATCAGGTATCTTTGATAAACCCTCAATCAACACTTTTAGATAAAAACTTGTACCTCCTACAATTATAAGGTTCTTATTGTTTTTTTTAGCAAACTCTTTTGCCTCTTTATACTCTTGTATAAACTCTATAACGTCAAACTGCTCACTTGGCTCGATCTTATCTATACCAAAATGTACTATGCCCTCTCTTTCTTTCAGGGTCGGTTTAGCAGATGCTATATCTATATACTTATAAACAGCAAGTGAATCAAGGGATAATATAACTGCATCAAGTTTATGTGCCAAAGCTATGGATAAAGCAGTTTTACCCGATGCTGTCGGTGCGATTATTGCGAACTCTTTCATCTTTTTAATATCTTATCTCAAAATCATTCTCAAAAGATTCTTCACATTCAAACTTTTTAATATCTTCTACAATACTGTTAGATGAACCCTCTTTTAATATTTGTATAAATTTTTTTAATTGTTCTTCACTGCAGCTTACGCAGGCTTCAACACAACCGTTTGGCAGATTTTTGACATATCCTTTAAAGTTCTCTTTAAGAGCATTTTCTTGGATATTTTTTCTATAAAACACCCCTTGCACTCTTCCGCTTATTATAAATCTATAGTTTCTCATAAACTAATTGTATCCAAATGAGAATTAATAAATTTTATAGTAAAATCCCACTTATGGAAAAAATAGTAAAACTTATAAATGATTTTAACGAACTGGTGATGTTCAAACACTCGATATTCTCTTTACCTTTTATATTTATAGCAATGGTTGTAGCGGCACAGGGGTGGTTTGGTTTTGAACTGTTAATATTAGGAACACTTGCGGCACTTACAGCTAGAAATTTTGCCATGGGATTTAACAGATATCTTGATAGAGATATAGATGCACTAAATCCAAGAACCCAAAACCGCCCAAGTGTGGACGGAAGGGTCAATCCCACACAGATGCTCATTTTCACCATTATAAATGCTCTAGGATTTATAGTTGTGGCTTATTTTGTAAATGATCTTGCACTTTATCTATCTGTGCCTATTTTACTGATAGTTGGAAGCTACTCATATTTTAAAAGATTTTCATACCTTGCACATATTATTTTAGGTGTCTCCCTTGGACTTGCACCGATTGCAGGTGTAGTTGCAGTTAGTGAAACTGTCACTTTATGGTCAGTACTTTTAAGTATAGGTGTATTATTCTGGGTAGCAGGCTTTGACCTTCTTTACTCTTTACAAGATATGGAAGTTGATAAAAAGCTTGGTCTTCACTCTATCCCTTCACAATTTGGTGCAAAAAAAACCATGAGATTTTCTCAGGCTATGCATCTTCTTACTGTACTATTTTGGCTTTTATTTGTAATAACGGCAGAACTTGGAATATTTGCTTATCTTGCAGTATTAGTAAGTGCTATTATGCTAACCTATGAACATATAATTGTAAACAGAGATTTTACAAAGATAGATAAAGCATTCTTTACTATAAATGGTTACCTTGGGATAATATTTTTTATCCTTATATGTTTAGAATTTATTTTTTGATATTTAATAAAGGATAATTGATTTGTCAACACTTTTAGCTGTAATATCTATATATATCTTTATCCTTATAGGATTTATAGCAAAAAAAGTTTTTAAAGATGAGATAGATGAAAGAACCCTAATACTTATCTCTATCTATTTCTTACAGCCCATGCTTACATTTTGGGGACTTACCAGAGCTCCCATTGATTTTCATCTTGTCTATACACCTTTTTTATATTTTATAATCATCACCATATCTCTTATTGTTTTGGTAATCGCAGGAAAAATACTATTTGATGATGAGAAAGACAAATCTATCTTTATAGCAACTTCACTTATTGGAAATACGGGAAATCTCGGGATACCTCTGGGGATAGCCTTATTTGGAGAATCCAGCGTACCTTTTACAAGTATAATAAATATTGCAAATATCTTTTTTATATATACGGTTGGGATATACTTCTTTGCCAAAAGCTCATACAGCTTTAAAGATTCAATTCTCCAAATGGTAAAGATACCTATATTGTGGTTTGCTGTTTTTGCATTGGTTTATAACTATCTTGAACTACCTATCCATCCACAGCTTGACTCTATACTTGAAATGGGTGCATACTCAACTATCGTTCTGCAGCTTATAATATTTGGAGTATACCTTGCAAAAACACCGCTTAGGTCTCAAAACTACCGATTAAGTTTTAGTGTTAGTTTTGCAAAACTGTTGTTTGTTCCTGCTGTGGGTCTTTTTGTAATACTTGCATCTTCACTGCCTGATCATATTGCATCTATATTGATGGTATCACTTTTAGTACCCCTTGCTGTAAACAACGTAAATATTGCAGCCCTTTATAAATGTAAACCATATGATGTAACTGCCGTTGTTCTAATAAGTACAATATTATTTTTATTTATAATTTACTTTGATTTAGAGATAATAAAATATATTTTCGGATAAAAAAGGAAAGTAGTGGAAAAGAGGACGATACTTTTTGCTAAAATAATAGCATGGATAGTTACGGCATATAGTTTATTGGGGTTTTTTATCATCCCTTATACCTTACAACACTTCACACCAAAGATCATCAAAGATACACTTAATGCCCGGGTAATTATCAACTCGGTACATCTTAACCCTTTTACCTTTCATATGAAGATAAGCAACTTTATAATAAAAGATGATAAAAATAAAAACTTGGTATATTTTGAAACTCTTAGCTTTAACATAGACCCTGTAAAGATGGTAAATAATAATATTCATCTACAACACCTCATCATTGACAATCTAAAGTTTGACGTGGATATAGATAAAAATAAAGAGATAAATTTTCAGTATATCCTTGATCATTTAAGTAAAAACTCTACACCGAAAAAAGAGACAAAAGTACAAGAGGCTAAACCTATAATATTTTCTATAGATCTATTTAAACTTTCAAATATCACTTTGGAATTCTTGGATGACTCAAAGTCTATACCTTTTAAAGTAAAAAGTATGCCTGTAAATATGAGAGTAGATGATATAAAGATCAAACCAAACCATACAAATAATCTATCACTTAATATAGATACTATAAATAGCGGTTCAGTAAAACTAAACTCCAAACTTATAGTATCACCTCTTAGTATTAAAGGTGATCTTGCACTAAACCATATAAATATAAACAAGATATTTAACTATGTAAAAACAGAAGATATGGAGTTTGATCTTGAGTCAAGACCTCTGAATCTAAAACTTGACTACTCATATAAGATAAATAAAGGTGTGCAGGATATTATCATCTCAAATATAGATATGGATACGGCGGTAGTAAACTTCAAACAAGGCATTTATGAAGTAGTCACAAAAGATATAATAAACAGAGTTGATAAAGTTCACCTTAATATAAACGGCGGGTTTAAATATGAACTTGAGGGTCTGTCATCAAGACTTGGATATGTTACTTTTATAGATGAATCAAAAAATAGTGAGCTTACATTTACAGATATACAAACCTGTATGAAAAAAGCTACTTCAGATAAAAAAGCACCGATAACTTTGGCACAATCAATAAATACCCCTAAAAAAGGGGAGATATTTACAAATGCTACATTTATACAAGACCCTATGAATCTTGATATAGACCTGCAGACTAAAACTATAGATATAACACCATATCAAATTTATATGAAAGAGTTTGTAAATCTTCACCTAAAAAAAGGATATTTTGACTCAGATTCAAAAATAAATATAAAAAAAGAGGATAATAAAACTATCATTGATGCCTCTAGCGATCTATCTCTTAATACTCTTGCCGTAAAAAACAGTGCTACAAAACAAAATATTATTGATATAGCCAAGATCAAACTATCTGATATATCATACAAAAACGACAAACTGAATATACAAAATATAACACTTGATACACCTAAAATATATTTTAGTATCAATGACAACAATACAACAAGTTTCTCAAATATTGCCGTTACAAAAAAAATAGATAAAAAAGAACAAGCAATACAAACTTTAAAAGATGAACCAAAACAAAAAAGTAATTTTATCTATAGTGTAGATAGTTTAAATATAAAAAACGGTATGACCCTATTTCAAGATAAAACATTTTCCAAAAAATTTAAAAGTATAAATGACAAGATAAATATAACAATTGAGAATATCACCTCAGATACAACAAAAGCAACAAAACTGCAGCTAAAAAGCATAATAGATAAATACGCCCTACTAGAAGCAAACGGCAAAGCAATATCGGCAAAACCTTTTAAAGATAGCTCTGTAAAATTATTTATAGAAAATATTGATACCCCAAGCCTTTCATCTTACAGCGGAAGATTTATAGGAAATAAAATTGCACGTGGTAAACTTGGGATTAAAATGGAACTGGATATAAAAAAAGGGCAGCTTCAAAGTATAAACAAAATAAAAATAAAAGACCTAGAGCTTGGAGAAAAAGTAAAAAGCAAAGATGCCATAGATGCACCGGTGGGACTTGCTATTGCACTTTTAAAAGACTCTAGCGGATATATAGATCTTGATATACCAATAGACGGAGATATTAACAATCCACAGTTTCATATAGGTGATATAATTGGTGATGTGATCACAAATACCATAGTGTCTATAGTAACTTCCCCTTTTAAATTCTTGGCTGCTATCATTGGTCTTGAGGGTGATGATATATCTTATATGGAATTTGCATATGGGAAAAGCCAAATAGAGCTAAGTCAAAAAGAGAAACTTGACAATATTCTAAAAGCTTTCAAGCAAAGACCAAACCTGAAACTTATAATAAAAAGTGCCTATATAGAAGAGCTTGATAAGCCGGTACTTCAAGATATAAAGTTCAAAAAAAACTATCTAGCTTTATTTGACCCAGAAAATGACTTTGATGACAGGTTTGATATACTTGAAGAGATATTTATAGAAAAATTTACGGAAGATGAGCTTGAAAGACTTGAAGGGGAAGATGAAGAGATTTACAAAAAGATGCACAACAAATTAAAAAAAACTATTATAATTACTGAAGATGAGCTAAGAGCATTGGCACAAAAACGAGCAAAAAGTATCCAAGAGTATCTTTTAAGTAAAAAGCTAGATAAAAACAGAGTCACTATAAAAAATGAGATAAAAAGTGCTTTAAAAGATCATAATATAGATAAAGTGATCCTAGAGTTTGAGGTAGATGCTAAATAGATGTGCGGTATATTAGGAATAAATTACAACAGTAATGTAGATTTTAAAGAAGCTACACTACTAATGCAAAACAGAGGTCCGGATTTTTGTGATATAAAACAGATAAAAAATAATTTCTTCGGGCATACAAGACTTAGTATTATAGATCTAAAAGATGAAGCAAACCAGCCTATGGTGTTTGATGATATCTTGATAGTCTTTAACGGTGAGATATATAACTACGATGAGCTTATCTATTCTCTGAATCTAAACTGCGTAACAAAAAGTGATACGGAGGTACTTATCCGACTTTATCAAAAATATGATATAGAATTTTTAAATCTCCTAAACGGTGCATTCTCTTTTGCTATATATGATATAAAAAAAGAGCGTTACTTTTGTGCTAGAGACAGATACGGTAAAAAACCTTTCTTTTATTATCACAGTGGCGATAAATTTATATTTTCAAGTATGATAAAACCTATCATCAAACTTCTAGGATATACACCAAAACTAAATAAAGTAGCCCTTTCCCAGTATCTACAATACTTCACCCCGCTTGCCCCAAACACTTTTTATAGTGATATATTAAAGCTTGACAAAGCTTCTTATTTAATTTTTGAAAACAACAAACTAAGTATAAAAAAATACTATAAGATAAAAACCTACAAAAAAATAAAAGATGAAAAAACAGCACTAAAAAAAATAGAAGAGCTTTTGGTAGATTCTGTTGAGCAAAGGCTAAAAAGTGATGTGGAGGTTGGTACACTGCTAAGCGGTGGGATCGACAGCTCACTTATAAGCACCATCTATGCTCAGCACACCAACCATAAGATAAATACCTTTAGCGTAGGATATAAAACACATCAAAAATACTCAGAACTTCCCTATGCTTCTCTAGTAGCTAAAAATATAAAAAGCAACCACACTGCCCTTGAGATTGAACAAAAAGATTTTATAGAATCACTTGATAATGTTTTTGAGTCACTTGAAGAACCCCATGCCGATCCTGCTGCAATCCCTTTATATCATCTAACATCCCAAATAAAAAAGCAGGAGATCAAAACAGTTCTAAGCGGTGAGGGGAGTGATGAGCTTTTTTTAGGTTATGACAACTATGCAAAGTTTTTAAAATACTACTCTTTTGCAGATACACTGCAAAATGATCAATATAAGTTTTTAGACGATATCATAGGTGCATTGCAAACAAATACGAAAGAGAGTGAGTATCTAAAAAGGGTTGTGAAAAAACAAAATATCTATAACAGTTTCGGAGAGATATATACAGAACTTCAGCGAAAAAGAGTTCTAAAAAAAGCAGCTACTTTTAAAACAGAAAATCCAAAAAAAGACCCAGTAGACTGGATGAGTTATATAGATATGAAAATATGGCTAGGGGAAGCACTGCTTAGTAAAGTAGATAAAATATCTATGGCAAACTCTGTGGAGACAAGGAATCCATTTTTAGACTTCCGCCTTGTGGATACTGTTTTTTCCATTGACAGCAGTTTAAAAACAGGAACTACAAATAAATATCTTCTAAAAAAAATAGCTTCTAAATATATCCCCGATGAGATTATAAACAGAACTAAAAAAGGTTTTAACTCCCCTTTTAACGAATGGCTTTTTAATGAGTATGGGGAAAAACTATTAGATGATATTTTAAAAGTAAATGAATCTACGGGGCTTTTTAACGAAAGCTATGTAAGATATATCTATAATGAAGCAGTTCAAAACAGATTTAAACAGCATTTTTATGCCCTATGGCACTTTTGTAAGTGGTATCATAAGACCTATTTGTCTTGAGATGATACCTCTTTTTTTTGTTTCTCTTCCTCTTTATACTCTTTATAGTTTATATAAAGCAAAAGAACCACACCTATATCTATAAGTACATCCGCTAGATTAAAGATTGCAAAATCAAACATACAGTGCCAGTATACATAGTCTACCACACCTCCGTGGATAAATCTGTCGTAGATATTACTTACACCACCTGCTACAACTAAGGCTGCAGCGAAATAGTATCTTGAAAAAACATCTTTGTTTTTTATAAGATATACAAGTCCGGCAAACATGATAGCTATTTGTATATATTTTAAATTCCCTTCTAAAAAAGAGAACATAGAAAATGCAACACCGTAGTTGTATGCAAGAACTAAAGATATACACTCTCCGCGAGCTTCAAAGCCGTTTACAAACAAACTTTTTATATATTGGTCAATTATAAAAAGAGTTACAATAGAGATGGTAAAGATTAAATATTTTTTTAACATAGCCTGCTTTTTACAAAACTTGCCAGCTCCTCCATAGATGACTCTACTGTTTCTATATCTTTACCCTCTAAAAGAAGTCTTATCTTG
Source organism: Campylobacterota bacterium (assembly GCA_034717895.1). Lineage (GTDB taxonomy): Bacteria > Campylobacterota > Campylobacteria > Campylobacterales > Arcobacteraceae > JAIOSF01. The sequence continues at coordinate 11,387 of JAYEMD010000163.1, forward strand.
TTTTCCGTACCTGAATATCTTATAAGATCTCTTAGCCCTTTTTCTCTGAATGTTTTACAAAGCTCTTCTAGTCCTTCGATCTTGTCAAGAGGTTTTTTCTCCTCTACTATAAGATTTTTTAGTATCTGAGGATAGGTATCAAAAGGATTTAAAGCATCACTTGCTTTCTTACCTGAAGTGATAAGAAGTGCCAGAACCTGTAAAGCTGATGCCAGACCGTCACCTGTTTTGGCAATATCACTGAATATCACATGACCGCTTTGTTCTCCCCCAAAGTTATAACCGTTGTTCTTCATAACCTCTAAAACATGTTTATCACCCACATTTGATCTTAATAGAGGGATATTGTGAGAGCTTAAATAGTCTTCTAAAGCCTGGTTGCTCATAACAGTAGCAACACAGCCGCCTTTTAACTTACCCTGCTCTTTTAGAAAAACAGACAATGCACCAAGAAGTTTATCACCGTCTATCACCTCCCCTTTTTCATCAACCACTACAAGCCTGTCAGCATCACCGTCAAGTGCTATACCTATATCTGCTCTATACTCTCTTACTAGTTTTCCAAGATTGTCAGGGTGAAGTGCTCCACACCCCTCATTTATATTGTATCCGTTTGGTTTATTGCTTACGGTTATAACATCTGCATCAAGCTCTTCTAATATAGTAGGAGCAACTTTATACGCAGCACCGTTGGCACAATCTAGTACTATTCTTTTACCGCTAAGACTTAACTCATTTGAAAAAGAACTTTTTATATGTACTATATATCTTCCTATAACATCATCTATCCTTTTTGCACGACCTATTTGATTGTGTGTACATTGTGACAAACTTAGAAGCTCTTCATTATAAAAGATATCTTCTATCTCTTTTTCTGCATCAACTGAAAGCTTATCCCCTTTGCAGTTGAAGAACTTTAGTCCGTTATCTTCATATGAGTTATGACTGGCACTTAGCATGATACCCGCATCACATCTCATAGACTCAGTTAAGAATGCAATAGCAGGTGTAGGCATAGGACCTATTTGTATCACATCGTATCCAACAGATGTAAGACCGCTTACTAAAGCGTTCTCTATCATATAGCCGCTTTTTCTAGTATCTTTACCCACTAATATCTTTTTTGTTTTAGAATTCTTTTTAAAGAATATACCCGCAGCCTGTGCAAGCTTTAATGCAGTTATAGCATCAAGGAACTTTCCAGCCTGTCCCCTTACACCATCCGTACCGAATAATTTCATAATACCTACTTTATTTTATCATTTTATATATGAGTCATTATAACAAAGGTCAGCTTTTATTATCTGAGACAATTATTAATTAAAGCTTATTTTAATAAACATTTAAGTATTATTGCACACTAAATTTTTTGAACAAGGAAACAACAGCTATGGCAAACCATAAATCAGCTGCAAAAAGAGCAAAACAAACTATCGTAAAAACTGAAAGAAACAGATTCTTCAAAGCAAGAATCAAAAACGTTACTAAAGCAGTTATAAGCGCAGTAGAATCAAATGATAAAGAAGCTGCTGCAAGTGCAATGAAAGATGCTAACAAATATATACATCACTGTGTAAGTAAAAATATCTTAAAAAAAGCTACTGCTGCTAGAAAAGTAAGTAGACTTCAAGCTAAAGTTAACGCTTTATAATAAATATTTTTACAATTTTAAACTATCTATTTTTATAGATAGTTTTCTTTTCTTACACAAATTCAAATACAGGTATATCCATGCTACAAGAAAAACTAAAACTTTTCATTCAAAGATATGAAGAGATAAACAACCAATTAACAACTCCAGATGTACTAAACGATATTAAAAAGATGACAGAGCTTTCAAAAGAACAGTCTTCAATTAGTAAGATCGTTGATGCTGCAAAAGAGTATAATCAAATTATCGAAGACATTGAAGAGAATAAAATGCTTTTAGGTGATGAAGAGTTAGGTGAACTTGCTAAAGAAGAGTTAAAAGAGCTTGAAACTAGAAAGCCCGAACTTGAAGATGAGATCAAGATATTACTTCTTCCGACAGATCCAAACGATGACAAAAATATCTACATAGAACTCCGAGCCGGAACAGGCGGTGATGAAGCTGCACTATTTGTCGGCGATCTATTTAGAGCTTATATTAAATATGCGGAAAATCAAGGTTGGAAAACAGAGATCATGAACTCTTCCGAGTCTGAGTCCGGTGGATATAAAGAGATGGTTTTCCTTGTCAAAGGGGAATCTGTATACTCTAAGATGAAATTTGAATCAGGTGTTCATAGAGTACAAAGAGTTCCTGCAACTGAGTCACAAGGTAGGGTTCATACCTCTGCTATTACAGTTGCTGTTATCCCTGAAGTTGATGATATCGAGGTACAGATCAATCAAAATGATCTAAAGATCGATGTTATGAGATCATCTGGATGTGGTGGTCAGTCTGTAAATACAACTGACTCTGCTGTAAGGATAACCCACTTACCAACTGGAATTGTTGTAACAAATCAAGACCAAAAATCTCAGCATAAAAATAAAGACAAAGCTATGAAAGTACTTAAAGCTAGACTTTATGACCTGCAAGAGCAAGAGAGAATGGAAAAAGAGGGTGCAGATAGAAAAGAACAGGTAGGAAGCGGAGATAGAAGTGCTAGAATTAGAACTTATAACTATCCTCAAGGAAGAGTATCTGACCATAGAATCAACCTGACTCTTTACAGACTTGAACCTATTATGAATGACGGTCTTTTAGATGAGATCATAGATCCATTGATCGCTGATCATCAGTCAAAATTGATGGAAGCTTCAGGAATATAAAAAGCTACACCTTTCTTTCAAACGCTAGTCTGCGTTAGCTTTTTCTCACTACCTACAGGTAGCTTTAAAAAAGCTGCCTTGATATCCTTTAAAATAAAGGCATATCTTTTCATATTTACACTTTTATTTTAATTCTTAATTTTTCAAAGACTTGTATTCATGTAGAGCATAGTCATCAGTCATACCACTTATATAATCTATAACAAGTCTTGTACGGTAGTACTGTTCTAAAACCTCATAGTTCTTTTCATCTTTTATATCACCAATTGACTTTTTATAAGCTACCAGATGTTTTTTAGATAGTCTTGAGAGTATATTTTTACATATGATACAATCTACTTTTTTATCATCCAAAAGATCTTGGAATGATTGTGAATCCAAAGTAAGTAAAGGCTCATATATATCAAATAAGCCTTGAAGGATATAATAGCCTTTTAGTTCCAATTCTTGAACCTGTTTGTGTGTATAGATATGTCTGTATGAGATGTTTTGTAGTACCTCTACAGCTTGTGAACACTCATGTGACTTGTCTGATTCTAAAAGTGCACTGTTAAATGACCCTTCAAATACAGCTTTGTGGTTTTTAATATAGATATCAGATACATAGTTTACTAACTTGGATATAAGTTGTGCCCTTGTGAGAGTCAGGAACATATTGAACTGATACGGTTCATCCTCTTTATTTTTTGCATTTTTATAGTTTTTTTCCACTAGCTCTTTTAACATTGTACTTTTTGTACCATACTTATCATTGATCTTATCACACTCTTCTATGATAAGTTTATACAAGGTATCAAGTGTCAGTATACCTTTATCTACTGCATCCTCTATATCAGCACTAAGATATGATATATCATCGGCAGCTTCCATAATATATGTTATAGGTAGCCTATGTGACTTTTTTATATCTAGCTCTTTTTGTATAGTATCTACAAAATCTTTTTCACTATAGTAATATCCAGGTTTTTTTCTAAGATATGATAATGGATGGTCACTATCTTTTTCTTCAAAAGCACCCCTTGTATATTTTAAGATAGATGCTGTTTGAGTGTATGAGAGATTAAGTCTTTGAAGTTTATGAACTATCCTTATAGCCTGAGCATTACCGTCATAAGATGAGATATCTTTTATAAGCTTCTGTTTTAGCTCATTATCACCATCTCTGTTTTGGATATATTGTACACCTTTTTTATCCATCCAGTCATTTATAGCAGCTTCACCAAAATGACCAAAAGGGGGATTTCCTATATCATGCAATAAGCTAGCCATCTCTGATGTAGATACGAAAGCATTTTGGATCTCATTTAGCTCATAGCTATTTAACTTTTTTAAAATAGTTTTAGCTATAAACCTTGCAGTTTGAGAAACCTCTAAAGAGTGTGTAAGTCGACTTCTAACAGCCGCATTTAACTCCAAAGCAAAAACCTGAGTACGCTTTTGAAGCCTTCTAAAAGCTGGTGTAGAGATGATACGACCCCTGTCACTCTCCACAGACCAGTCAAGGTCTGCTATGGGGTAAAACTCTCTATGGGTTGTTAGTTTTTTTGTGTAATCGAACATAGTTTTAACTATTTTTTCGATTTCAAATCTATATTAAGATGGATAATATCCACGGCACTTGGGGTAACACCGCTTATCTGTGAAGCATTAAAAAGTGTAGGTGGTTTGAACTTTTTAAGTTTCTCTATAACCTCTGAAGATAGTCCGGGAAGATCGTCATATACAAAATCTTTAGGAATTTTCAGGTCGATCATCTTTTTCATTTTGTCCACTTGTTTTTTCTGTTTTGCAACATATCTGTAGTATTTTGCCTCTACGATAACCTGCTCTTTTAAGTAGTCATCAAGGTGTGCCAAGCTTGGAACCAGCACATCAAACTTCTCTTTTGTAATTGTATTTCTTCCCACTAGATCTATTAGAAGTATCCTGTCACTTATCTTATCTTCCCCGAGCTCTTCAAGAAGTGCAAGGTTCTCTTTTTTTGATGTAAACCATTCATTTTCCATAAACTCTACAGCTTTTTTTAATGTATCTTGTTTGTGAACCATTTTTTCATATGTTTCATCATCTATAAGACCAAACCGGTGACCATAGGGCATAAGTCTAAGATCTGCACTCTCCTCTCTTAGAAGAAGTCTGTATTCAGCACGGCTTGTGAACATTCTGTATGGTTCATTTGTACCTTTTGTTACAAGATCGTCAATTAGAACTCCTATGTAACTCTCATCACGCCTAAGTACAAAAGGCTCTTTCCCATCTAGTGCCAAGGCTGCATTGATACCTGCCATCATCCCTTGTGCTGCTGCTTCTTCATATCCTGTAGTTGCATTGATCTGACCTGCTAGGTATAGATCTTTTACTTTTTTTGTTTCTAAGGTATGTAAAAGTTCTGTTGGATCTATATAGTCATACTCTATAGCATAAGCATATCTTACAACTTTTGCATTTTCAAGACCTTTTATAGAGTGGATCTTTTTCTTTTGTACATCTAAAGGTAGACTTGAACTAAGACCGTTTATGTAGTACTCTTGAGCTCTTAAAGTTTGAGGCTCTAAAAATAGCTGGTGTCTATCTCTTTCAGCAAATCTATTTACTTTATCTTCGATACTTGGGCAATATCTAGGACCCGTACCCTCTATCTGTCCTGTAAACAGCGGTGCTCTGTCAAAATTTGATCTGATAATATGATGAGTATCTTCATTGGTATATGTGATAAAACAAGGAAGCTGAGTAGGGTTAAACTCCTCTTTATTTGTTCTAAAGCTAAACGGGTGGGGTGTCTCGTCGCCTCCATGCTCCTCCATAACACTAAAGTCAATAGAGTTTGCATTGATCCTTGCAGGTGTTCCTGTTTTTAATCTTCCTACATTTAGTCCAAGCTCTTTTAGCTGATCTGATAGTGTGGTAGAGGGAAGCTCCCAAGCACGTCCAGCCGGGTATTGGTTTTCCCCTATATGGATCAGACCTTTCATAAATGTACCCGTTGTAAGGATAACTTTTTTGGCTTCAAAAGTTTCCCCTAGTTTGGTAAGCACACCTTTTGTATGATTATCTTCTATTAAAAGTTGTGATACCTCATCTTGGTATACGTCAAGATTTGGTGTATTTAGACATATATCTCTCATATATTCTCTATATGCGTCCATATCTATTTGTGCTCGACTTCCTTGAACCGCAGCTCCTTTTGAAGCATTTAGTATCCTAAACTGTATACCTGTAGCATCTGTACAAAGCCCCATCTGACCGCCTAGTGCATCCAGCTCTCTTACTAGGTGACCTTTTGCAAGACCTCCAATAGCAGGATTACAGCTTGCAGCTCCTATTTGCTCCACAAGCATAGTTATTAAAAGTGTACTTTTACCCATTCTAGCAGATGCAAGTGAGGCCTCTATACCAGCATGACCCCCACCTACGACAATTACATCATATTTCATTTATACCCTTAAATTGATCAAAATTTATTTGATATTATATTTTCAAGGAAACTTTTTGGCTAAAGCCAAAACCGTCCTAACCAGTTTTCGTGATTATACCAAAAATTATCAAAAATTACATATATTGTTTTATTATTTCATAGAGTTGTGTTTGTAGCTGTAAAGACACCAACTTGATGATTAGATCATCAAGATTGATATTAAAAAGGAGAGGATCAAAAGTGTCTTAAAATTTATAATATTTATTATCAGTGTGGTCTAGCAGTATTTATACCGGGTTTTTCAGGTGTACCTACATAATCTTTTACATCATTCATATTTAGTTTTATTACACCGTATACAAACCCTATAAGAACTAAAAAAAGTACTACTAGCTTAACTGTCTTTCTTTTTTCACTTGATTCATTATTGTTATAGTCATCTATTTTTTCAAGTGACGGTTCATTGTTTTCCATTTTATATCCTTTGTATAATTTTCAAAAAAGCTAGAGTTGTATGGACTCTAGCTATAACTCAATTATTAAATTTCGTCGAGTTTAAAAAGGAGAGTGTATGAACACTTTTGAAATTGTAGTAAATTAAGTTTAATATAAGCTTAAAATATATTTATAGGTTATATTTATTATAATAATAAATTAATATATTATTGCACTAACATAACCAACTACACTTTTTTCATCTCCTGTTGTATCTGCACTTGTCCTGTAATCCAGCAGCATACTTTCCATAGATTTACTCTTTGCCGTATCTATAATAGCCTTCACACCTATCATACCGCATGCCTGACAACCTTTTTTCTCAATATCCAGATCAAGAGCATCAATAGATGAAAGACACACGCTATCAAGTTGATTTGCTCTATTTTGATCAAAAAAATGGCTAAGGTCTGTACTTATAACTACAAAGTTATCCTCATCTTTTAAAATCTCTTGTATCACTCTTGATATATTTTTATAATCAATAGAACTGTAAACTATCTCCACAACTTTCACGTCAGGCTTATAATATTTTATAAAAGGGAACTGTGTTTCAGTTGAATGTTCGCAATGAACCTTATGATCAAATATTAAAAATTCAAACTTCTCCATTAAAGAGGAACAGATAGTTTTATTAATATCAAATGATCCAAGAGGGGTGCTATAACCGTCATACATAGATACACTTGCACCCTCAAAGCCAAATTTGTGTGAAGGTCCTATAACTATTATATTTTTTACATTTTTCGGGATATACCTGTAAGCTAAGTTTGCGGTAAAACCACTGTAAACATAGCCCGCATGTGGAACTATAAGTGCTTTTGGTTTTATGGTATTGTCTATTTTTATATTGTTTTGTTTAAGAATATTATTAAAATGTTCTATATACCTGACTATCTCTTCTTTTGTATCAGGGTAAAATTGCCCCGATACCGCTTCTTTTCTTATACTCATATGTCACTCCTTTATAAAGTGTCTATTATGATATTACTCACTTATCTTCTGAACGTTGTAGACAAAGACATCTATTGGTGTATCAATATCCGTGATACCTGCTTTATGGAAAAGGTGTGTTATAAAGTCCTCAAACTTCGGCAGTTGTTCCCATACCTGAGGCAAGAAGGTAGCCTGTTTGTCACCCTGTCTTAGTATAACTCCGTCAACCCCGTGATTTATTTTGCTTTCAAGATCTGATATATTTGCATACTTTATCTCCAAAGGCTGACTTAAAAGTGATACTTCTATCTTTACTTTTTCAAACTCATCTTTAGATAAAGGGGGAAACCTAGGATCACTAAATGCCGCTTTTACCGCATTGGTAGTTAGATCATCAATAAGTGCATTATGTGCTACAAGTGATCCTATACAGCCTCTAAGTTGACCGTCAAGATTCAGCGTAACAAAGGTAGCCGCCCTATTGCTAAGAGTGGGTACTTTTTTAACCAGCTTTGCTTTATCTATGATCATCTCGTTGTATAGTTCACTGTATATAGCACCTCTGGCTATTTTCAGCAGCATCTCTTTTATCTCATTTTCCATCTATAAGCTCCTTTACCGATTCTACGAATATATCGCTTCCGTTTACGCAAGAACATACCTTATAGTCTTTTATACCAAACTCCTGGGCTAATTCTCTATACTCAATATCAAGCTCAAATACTGTTTCACTGTTATCTATTATAAAAGCTATTGGATATATGATAACTTTTTCACCTTTAAAATTTCTTAACATATCATCAAGGCTTGGTTCAAGCCATTTCATAGGACCTACCTTAGACTGATATGCAAGATTTATAGACTTGAAGTTTACGGCATAATGGGAAAGTTCATCTTTTAAAATCTCCACATGTTCCTCAACCTGTGCCTGATAAGGATCACCCTTATCAACAACTTTTTGAGGAAGACCGTGAGCTGAAAATATAAGATGGTAGTCGTTATATTTTCCCTGAACTTTTACTATCTCATCACATATAGCTTTGTTAAATAATTTATTTTTATAAAAAGGTTCTATTACAGATATATTAAACTGACCGTTGGCTTTTTCCTCAAAATCCTCTACACTGGATTTTGTCGTAGTTGTAGAATACTGAGGGTATAAAGGTAAAAGAACAACATCTTTTATCCCTTTGTCTTTAATCCTTGCAATTGCCGTTTGTGCAAACGGTGATGTGTATCTCATGGCAGGTGTTACAAAATACTCATCTGATAATTCTCCTTCAAGTTTTTCTATAAGCTTCTCTGTTAGGTGATGTAAAGGCGAACCTCCGCCGATCTGCTCATAGTTTTCCCAAGCTTTATTAAGTCTAAAGGTAACTATAAGATATGCAACCATTGACCTTATAGTGTCATTTTTGATTGTAAGTATATTTTTGTCATTGAACATATTTTGCAGGAAAACTTCAAGTTCATCTTTACTTCTTGCAGCCCCCATGTTTAATAATACTAATGCTTTCAATTATTTCCTTTTTCTATATTTATTATCTTATCACTACACCAAATAGCTAGATCTTTGTCATGTGTAATTAAAAGGATACCAAATCTATCTAAAAACTTTACTAACATCTGCATAGTTTCAAGGGCTATTATATTGTCAAGTGCACTTGTTGGCTCATCTGCTAGTAAAAGATCCGGCTTCATAAGTATAGCTCTTAATATACTGCACCTTTGAAGCTGTCCTCCGCTTAAACTATGGGGCTTTTTATATATAAACTCCTTTTGAAGTTTTAATGTTGTTAAAAGCTCTTCAAGCTCACTCTCGTCAATATCTCCTGCAACATCTAAAATCTGCTCATATATATTATACGTTGGATGAAACGAACTGTAAGGGTCCTGATATATTGAAGCGATCTTTCTTTTTTTTATACTCCCGCGCATAGGTTTTAAGTTATCGCTTATCAGTTCAAACAGTGTTGATTTACCGCTGCCGCTTGCTCCTATAATAGAGACGATCTCACCCTTTTTAAGCTGTAGATCAAAATTATCATATATAAGTTTATCTTTTATATAACCAAAGGTAACACCCTCTATATCTAAAATGTATTTTTCTTCCATGTTACCATTTTATCCTAAGACAAATTAAAGTAAATAAGCAGTATCATATTATCAATTATTTTTAGGAGAAATAGAATGAAAAAAATCGTTTTAGGTACATTATTATGTAGTGCTGCTGCTTTTGCTGCAGTTAACTTAGGAGCTTGTAAAGGTTGTCACGGTGCTAACTTTGAAAAAGTAGCTTTAGGTAAATCTAAAGTAGTTGCAAATATGACAAAGCAAGAAGTATCGGACTCTCTTGTAGGTTACAAGAACGGTACATACGGTGGACCGATGAAAGGTGTTATGAAAGGTCAAGTAGCTAGATATTCTGAAGCAGAATTAAGATCAACTGGTTTAGGTAAATAATCTAACTTAACTTTTATGATTAAAAAGGTCTGCTTTTGGCAGACCTTTTTTTATTCCCCGTTTTCCTCTTTATTCTGCTGTTGTTTCTTCTCTTTAATATCTTTAACTTTCTGCTCTTTTTTTACGGCATCTTGCAGATCTTCCGTAGAATCAAACAAAAGTCCGTCCATCATCTTTTTACCGTCATCAAACTGTCCTTGACGAACCGCCCATATAAATATACCCAAAAGTGTGAAACTTATAATGATACCCACAACAAGTTCTATCCATAATATACTATGATCTTCCATCTATTTTTCCTTATATTTTTCTTTGTTTTATTCTCATACTGTTACCCACAACCAAAAGTGAACTCAAACTCATAGACAAGGCTGCAACCAAAGGTATAACATACCCGGCCATTGCCAACGGTACGGTCAATACATTGTATATAAGTGATATACTTAGGTTTTGTTTTATAAAGTCAAAAGTTCTTTTAGAGATAAGAACAGACTTTTTTAAACCTATAAGCTTATCGTTTAATATAACTACATCACTAACCGCCAATGCTATATCCGCACTGTTACCCATAGCAATAGCAATATCTGACCTGCTTAATGCCAAAGCATCATTTACACCATCTCCTGCCATAACTACAACTTTACCTTGATTTTTCAATTCACTTATAAAATCAGCTTTGTTTATCGGTGACATTTTTGCTTTATAGTTCTCTATCCCTGCTTGTGAAGCGATTCTTTGAACGGTTGTTTCATTATCACCGCTGCAAAGTATCACTTCTATACCTTGCTCCTTTAGATATATCATAGTATCTATTGCATCCTCTTTTAGAGTATCTCTTAGCTGGAATGTAGCTTTTACCTCTGTGTTTATAGTGAAGTGATATACGGTATTACTTTCATCTTTGTTTTCTATTTTTCCACCAAACAGTTCAAATGCTTCATATGATGCTTTCATCCCAAGAGCAGGAAGCTGTTCTATATTTTGAAGAGAAAGGTGCTTTAACTCTTTGTTGTTTTGCTCTAAATATTTTTTTACCCCTATACTTACGGGGTGTGTTGAACTGTCGCTTAAACTGTAAAGCATATTGATCTCATCTTCACTCATATCTTCAAGTTTTGCATCAATCACTTCAAGCTTTCCATGAGTTAAAGTACCTGTTTTGTCTAAAACAATAGTATCTGTTTTTGCAAATGTTTCTATATATTTTGCCTCTTTAAAAAGAAGCCCTTCACGCGATAGCCAGCTTATACCTATCAAACTTGCAATCGGTGTTGCCAAAGCCAAGGCACAAGGACAAGCTATAACAATAACGGCAATAGCAATAATAAGAGCATTTTCAAAATCACCGTTATAAAAATACCAGCCGGCAAAACTACCCAGAGCCAAAGATAGTATAATAACAGAAAAATATTTTGATAATTCATTGGCAGTATTTTCTATCTGTGGTTTTGAATTAAGAGAGTCCTCTAAAAGCTCGACTATATTATTTAGTGTAGAGTTTGCATAATCTTTTACAGCTTCATATCTTACAACATTACCAACATTTATAGTTCCGCTGTAGATCATATCATTTTGTTTTTTCGATACGGGGAGAGATTCACCGCTTATACTGCTTTCGTCAAAAGAGCCATCAGCCTCAAGCAGTTTTCCGTCTACACTCGCTTTTTCACCGTTCTTTACCTCTATAATATCACCTATTTCTATCTTATCCAAAGGTACCACCACCTTAGAACCCTCTTTTATAACCGTAGCTTCAAGGGGTATCTGGGACTTTATCTTATCCATAGTATCCACTGCACCTTTTTTACCTATCACTTCAAGATATTTTCCAACTAGAACAAAGGTTATGATCATGGTTACACTGTCAAAATAACTGTGCCCCTCAACACCAAAAAGTATGAAAAGTGAATATATATAAGTAAGTGTAGCCCCGGTTGCCACTAAAAAATCCATATTTATAATACGATTTTTTAAACCGTAATAGGCACCTTTAAAAAATATCCATCCACTGTAAAAAAGAACCGGGGTTGAAAATATAAACTCAGCCATATGTACAATACGGAGCATCTCCTCATCCATACCCGTAAAAAAGCCTGTATATTTTGCAACACCTATCATCATAACATTCATAGATGCGAATATTGCTACACTCATTCTTAGGAAATAATCTCTTTGATTTTTTGTAGCTTTCTTTTCACTTTCACTTCGTTCATAAGGATAAGCGTTATAACCGATACTTCTTATCTTGTCAATTATCTGTGAAAGTTTTATAGTATCTTCATCCCAAACGATTTTTGCTTTGTAGTTTGTGAAGTTTATAGTAGCTTCTACGATACCGTCAGTTTCATCCAGTATCTTTTCATTTAACCAGATACATGCAGCACAATGGATACCTTCAACTATAAGATCAACTTTACTGAACCCCTCGGGAGTTGTTTTGATATATCTTTGTTTAAAGCTTTCCATATCAAAGTTTGAACTATCTTCCCCCACGGCAATAGGAGGAGTTAATGTATTTTTACCCATTTTGTCATAAAAACTATCAAGACCGTCATCTTTTAAAAGATGATAAACCCCTTGACAACCGTTACAACAGAAGTTTAAAGAGGGATTTTCTTTCTCTTTTATCATTACAGATTCATCAAATTCCAAATGACAGTGGGAGCATTTTACTAAAGACATTCAAATACTCCTAGTGTTTTGTTCTTTTTTATTTTATTGTGTTTTTTAATAAGCCCGTGCATAGATATATATACACCGTTTTTTTTATTTGATTGTATATATCCGTATGCCGCCATGAGATTTGATACCGCTTCAGTTTTCTCTATACTATACGGTTTCATAGCACCTGTAAGTATGATCTGTTTATTTATAATTGATCCGGAAAGATATTGTGCTGTTTTATCCATAGTATCTGTTCCATGAACTATTATAATATTATCAATTTTACTTTTATTGATATATTCTAAAAGTATTTGTCTATCTCTTTTTGTAATATTTAAGCTGTCTTTATAGATCAAACCGTCAATTGCAATATTTGACAATTTACTTTTTACGATGATTTTTTTTAAACTATTATTGTGTCGGGGTACAATAAGTTCTCCTGTTATTTCATCATATATTTTATTAAATGTTCCGCCCGTATTCAATATCAAAATTTTTTTCATTTTTTCCACTATTCGTTATATATTATTCACATAAGTTATGGTATTATATCTAAACATACTAAATAAAAGAGAAGAAGAAATATTATAATGAATGCAGATGTTTCAAGATTAAAAGATATTACAGTTTTATATTGTGAAGACGAAGCGAACCTAAGAGACGTTACGTCCGGTATATTAAGATCTTTTACAAAAAAGCAATTTATAGCCCAAGACGGTCAAGAGGGTTTAGAGTATTTTAAACAAAATGCTGAAGATATTGACCTTATTATAACAGATGTAAATATGCCGAATATGAATGGCTTAGAGATGTCAAAAGAGATCAAAGAGATTAATCCAAATATCCCTATTATCGTTGCAACAGCATTTTCAAACTCCGAGTACCTACTTGAGGCTATAGACTTAGGTGTAGACAAATATGTACTAAAACCTGTAAATATAAAAAAACTTCTTAATACAATGGCAAACTCTCTGATGTATCATGAGCTTCGAGATCTTTATATAGATCAGATGACCCATCTAAAAAACAGAAATGCTATATTAAAAGATATCAACAGGAAAGAGACCTCTACACTTGCACTTTTAGATATAGATAAATTCTCAATACTAAACGACCTTTACGGGGAGAAGAACGGTGACCAGATCCTTTTAAAATTCGTAGATATTCTAAAAGAGTTTTTTGATGAAGATAAATTCAAACTCTATAGAGCAGGTGCCGATAAATTTTTGGCTATGATCAAAGATGATACTGACGATATATCAGAACTAAAAGGGATTTGTGAAAAGATAGTAAAACACCTGGATGACAACCCTATCGTCCTTGAAGATGCATCGATAGATCTTAATATAACCGTGGGTATCGCAACATCTTCAGATAAACACCCTTATGAATACGCACAAAGAGTTGTTCAAAAAGCAAGAAGCAGTTACAAAGATATCTTAATATATGATGAATCCTCCTTTGAACAAAAAAGTGATTTTGAAGAGAATATAAAATGGATTAAAAAGCTAAAAGATGGTCTGGCAAGCGGTCACTTTCAACCTTATTTCCAGGCTATTGTGGATGCTAAGACACAAGAGGTTTACAAATATGAATCTCTTATTAGGTATATAGAGGATGACGGCACCGAAATTGCCCCTTACAAATTCCTTCCTATTGCCAAAAAAGCAAAACTATACCCTGTGATCATACAAGTTATGCTAAGAGAAGTTCTAAAAACAATAAAAGAGAAACAAAAAAGAGTTGCCGTTAATATATCTTTTGAGGATATTACGGACAAAGATACCTATGATTATGTTTTAGATTTATTAAAAAAACACCCTGAAGAGACTAAGCTTCTTGACTTTGAGATACTTGAAAGTGAAGAGATAGAAAATTTTGAACTAGTTAGAAGCTTTATAGATACAGTAAGAGCGTACGGTTGTTCCGTAGGTGTAGATGACTTTGGTGCAGGATACTCTAACTTCAACATGCTTGAAGCTTTAAATATCGATTTTGTTAAGATTGACGGAAGCTTGATAAAAGATATTGATTCACTCCCCAAGCAGGCGCTTATCGTTGAAACTATCTCTCAATTCTGTGGTAAGCTTGGTATAAAAACCGTTGCAGAGTTTGTAAGCAGTGAAGAGATATATCAAAAAGTCAAGAGTCTTGAGATAAATTATATGCAAGGTTACCATTTTGGTAAACCCGTAGATAAAACACAGATATAATATCTGTGTTTTTTATATAAAAATTACTGTTTCCAGTTAGTTACTATTTTTTTAGTATCAAACAGTGACGAGTTCACGAGTGCAGAGGTTGCCACTGAGGTTAACTGTTTTGACGCTTTTTCAAGATCATCGTTTACTATAAAATAATCATACTGATCTATATAGTTGATCTCTTTTTTTGCATTTGAGATTCTTTTCTCTATAACATCCTTAGAGTCTGTACCTCTTCCATACAATCTTTTCTCAAGTTCTGTTAAAGTTGGTGTAGTTATAAAAACAGTTGTTGTTTTAGCCCTTAAAGATTCATTTGATATAACCTGTTCAAACCCCTGTACATCTATATCAAATATTACTAGTTTACCCTCATTTAGTGCCTTATTGATCGGTCTTAAAGATGTACCGTAGTAGTTTCCGTGAACTTCGGCCCACTCTAGAAAATTCCCTTTTGATATATCCTCTTTAAATTCATCTTTTGTAACAAAAAAATAGTCAACACCGTTTTGTTCACCCTCTCTTGGTGCTCTGGTAGTCGTGGAGATGGAAAAATAGTAATCTGATATATGTTTGTATACCTCTTTTAGAAGTGAGCTCTTACCGCATCCGCTAGGACCTGATATAAGTAATATTGCACCTTTGTTTAGTTCATTGTTCATTTATTGATTTCCTACTCTTAGTTGTATCGTTATCTCTTCACCCTCCGTAAGCTTATCAATTATATCTTGATTTAGAAGTGACAACAGTGGTTTTAATTCATTCATGCTATAGTTATTTAAAAGTAATTTTATCGGTTTATTGGAAACGTCCTCAAAATAGCTTTCACTATGATTTACTTCATCAATTGCCTGATCAATAATAGAAGCCAAATCAAGCCACTCATCTTCCTCTTTTCCATCCATATCCGAACTGCTTGAAGATACCTTTGCTGCATTATGTACGTCGTTTTGTGGATTTATCATCTCTTCTATTTTTGACAATTCCTCTTTATCAAGCACACTATTACTACTTGTTTGCTGTAGTGATGCCAGATGCACTATGCTGTCATCCGTATCCTCTTGAATCTCTTTTGCAACACCTTCAGCCAAAGAAGCAATATAATCTATAGCAGGATCAACATCCTCATGTTCTTCAAAAAATTCTTGCGGCTTTGGTTTATATGCGATATCATCATCAAGAGGACCCACATTTGGATTATAGTTCTCCTCTATATTGCTTACATATGTTTTACTTTTCTCTTTTTGATTTATTATCTCTAATTGATCTTCTAATATTTTTTGAAGTTGAGAAGGCAAGAAAGGCAAAGGGATCACAAAATCATTTGCAAATTCAAAAGGGAGATCCTCTTTAGATAAAGCACCGATCCTTTTGGAATATGTTTTAAGTATGTTAAACCTATCATCAACATACTCTTTATCCATTATAATAATATCAACTTTTCTATCTATCTGGGCTTCATCAAGAATATCAAGTTTTATATAAAGCTTACTACATACAAGTTTAAATATTTGCTTTACTATAGGTGTTTGAGATACTAATATCATTTCTCTCATTTTAGTCTCTCCAATTTATAGTTTTCAAGTTTATAAACTTTATCGCATTTGTATGCTATCTCTTCTTCGTGTGTCACTATTATCAAACCTGCATTATTATTTTCTATATAATCAAATAAAATATCCATAACCTCATGTGCTGTTTTACTGTCAAGGTTACCCGTTGGTTCATCAGCAAATATTATCTTAGGTCTTTTAGTAAGAACCCTGGCACAAGACAATCTTTGCTGTTGTCCTCCGCTTAGTTCCCCGATATTTTGTTTCATTACATGTTTTATATTCAGTTTTTCCAATAGGTCTTCATCTATATTGTTACAACTTAGAAGTTCTGAGATCTGCAAGTTTTCAATTGCGGTAAATCCTCTAAAAAGATAGTGCGCCTGAAAAATTATACCAAACTCTTCTCTTCTTATTTTTAGAAGTTCATCTTTGGATAAATCAAAAATATTTTTTTTATTGTAGTATACTTCACCTTTATTTGGAATCAATAATGAAGAAAAAATGTTAAGTAGTGTAGATTTACCGCTTCCGCTTACACCTACTATTGCAATAGATTCATTTTCATTTAACACAAGGTCTATATCATTGAACAGTGGATAATCAAAATTATGTGTTATATTGTTTGCATGAAGCAATAGATTTTTAGAAAGTTTTGGGAATTGAGCAGTTGAGTTGTTTATATTATGACTACTCAATTACTCAACCCCTCAATTATTAATAACTAGTTATTATTAGTTACCCATTTGTGCAGCAACTTCTGCCGCAAAATCTTCTTCTTTTTTCTCGATACCTTCACCAAGTTCGAATCTTACATATTCAACGATTTCGATTGACTCGTCACAAGCTTTAACAGCTTGCTCTACAGTCATTGAATCATCCATAACGTAAGTTTGGCTAAGTAGTGCGTGAGTTTTGTCTAATTGACAGTTATCTTCAATCCATCTAGCAATTTTACCTTTTAGGATATTGTCGATAATTTTCTCTGGCTTACCTTGAGCTATTAACTCCTCTTTCATCTGTGCTTTTGCAGCCTCGATAGCTTCATCAGTTAATTGAACTCTAGAAACATATTGAGGGATATTTTTAAGAGGCTTTCCAAGTCTTACTAACTCTTCATTCTCTTTTTCAATATCTGCAATAATTGCTTTATTTTCAGACTCGATGAAATCTGCAGCTAAATCTTTGTAAGAGATAACAGTCGGTTTCATAGATGCAGCATGCATTGCAATTTTCTTTAAAAGATCAGTTGCTTTTTCTTTTGCTTCAGGTGCACAAGTAGCAGCTAGTAAAACACCGACTTTACCTAAGTGAACATAACCGTTAACTACACCGTTATCAGTAGAAACAGTAGCCATTTTTCTAGCTACGATATTTTCACCGATAGTTGCAATCTTACCGTTTAGGTACTCTTCAAAAGTTGTACCGTTAATAGTTGTAGCATGCAACTCTTCTTGTGTTGCACACCCCTCAGCTTGAACATGAGCAGTGATTTCGTTAGTTAAGTTAATGAACTGATCATTTTTAGCTACGAAGTCTGTTTGAGAGTTAATCTCTGTCATTGTTACTTTTGTATTGTCATCATTTACTAAAATAGTAATAAGACCCTCAGCTGCAACATTTCCAGATTTTTTAGCAGCCTTTGAAAGACCCGCTTCTCTAAGGTATTTTATAGCATCATCTATATTACCTTCACACTCATTAAGTGCTTTCTTACAGTCAAGCATACCTGCACCAGATTTTTCTCTTAATTCTTTAATAAGTTTAGGAGTTGCACCAGCCATGATTATGCTTCCTCTGTAGTTGCTTCAGCAGCTTCGGCAGCTTCTTCTTTAACTTCAGCAATCTCTTCTTCAGTTACTTCTAGCTCTTCACCGTTCTCTTCAGCTAAAGCAGCTCTACCTTCGTTCATTGCAGCAGCCATCTCGGTACAGAATAATTGAACAGATCTGATAGCATCATCGTTTCCTGGGATTGGATAATCAACTAGATCAGGATCACAGTTAGTATCTAAAGGAGCAATAACAGTTATTCCAAGTCTTCTAGCTTCAAGAATAGCGATCTTCTCTTTAACAGCATCGATAACGAACATCATATCAGGGATGTTTTTCATATCTTTGATACCACCAAGGTATGACTCTAATTTAGCTTCTGTTCTAGTTAACATTAAAGCTTCTTTTTTAGTCATAAGATCAAGCTGACCCTCTTCTCTCATCTTTTTGATGATCTCTAGTTTTCTGATTGATTTTTTCATTGTTGGGTAGTTTGTAAGCATACCACCTAACCATCTGTGGTTAACGTATGGCATATCACAAGATTGTGCAGCATTTTTGATAGCTTCGCTAGCTTGTTTCTTTGTACCGACAAAGATCATTGTTTTACCTTCAGCAGCAGCATCTCTTACAACAGTGTATGTGTATCTGAAGTATCTTAAAGTTTTTTGTAAGTCAATAATATAAATATTTTTTCTAACACCGAAAATGAATTTTTTCATT
>JAYEMD010000164.1:0-30243 GCA_034717895.1 Campylobacterota bacterium
TCTCAACACCAAGTTTTAAAGTATCTCCAGCTCTAAATTGTGGAATCTCTTTAGACTCAACTTGTGCAGATTCAAATGCAGCTATGTATTTATTTTTCATTTTTTTCCCTTTTATCGGGGGTACAATCTTTCATGCAGTGCCCCATTTATGGTCTGAAGTACTTAGTTTTGTACCTAGACAGTTTAGATTTTAAGTTGCGAATTTTAGCGTGATTACCCTTTAAGAATTCTGAAGGGACACTTAATCCTCTAAAATTTACAGGTTTTGTAAAAGATGGAGCTTCAAGTAACTGTTCTTTATCCTCAATTGTATTATAGCTTTCCTCTTCTAATGAGTCTTTGTTCCCTAGAACTCCCTCTACATTTCTGCTTATGCTGTCAGCCATAACAGTAGAGGGTAGTTCACCCCCTGTAAGTATATAGTCACCTATGCTGAAAACTTCATCGGCATACTTTTCAATCACCCTTTCATCTATCCCCTCATATCTTCCGCTTACAAAAACTATATGTTTTTTTGAAGCAGCAAGTCTTTTGGAATCGTTTTGATTAAAAGGTTTTGCAGCAGCCAAAGGGAACACTATGTGTGCATCTTTGTCATTTTGTTTTATCATATCAAGAAGATCAAATAAAGGCTGAGGAAATATCAACTGTCCTGCACCGCCTGCACATAAGGTATCATCTACTTTTTTATGTTTGTTTGCGGTGTAGTCTCTTGGATTATAAAACTCATATGATATAAGCTTCTTTTCACATGCTTTTTTCAAAATAGAGTCTTGAAAGTACGGCTCTATAAGCTTTGGGAACAATGTTACAAAAGAAAACTTCATATACTCTTTACCTATTTTACCGTAAGATCAAAACTGTCTTCAAATACTTCCAATACAGCTCTGTACTCATACTCTTTTGCATCAATGTCAAATGAGATCATATTTGTTATAGGGTTTGTTTCCGGATTTTCAAAAATATACAGGTGCTCTGCTTCTATTTTAGTAAGGATCTTGTCTCTTATTTTGTCTGCTCTTCTTAATGCTTCTTCCGCTTCTTCTGTATTGATGTCAGACTCATCAAACTGATAGTGAGCACATTCCGTACTGAACTCTATGAATCTTCCCAAAAGATGCTTTTCTGCTATCAATGAATTTTTAAGATTTTCAAATACTTCATCTCTGCTCTCTTCTCTTGTTTTTACTACTGTTGTTTCTATTTCTGTTTTTCTCTCTTCACTCATATTCTCTCCTACTTAAAATTTATTTGACCGTTATATTCTTCCCAGACAGTTTCTTCTGTCAGGGAGGGTCTGTTTAAAAGTACCTCAAAAGGTTTATATGCCTCTTTATATCCCATACTGAAATGATCTTTTATCCAGTATCCAAGGTATAGATATGGTACTTTGTTTTGTTTTGCCAAACTTATCTGTGCCAAAATAGAATACTTACCCAAAGAGTATTCATCATAATCATGGTCATAGTAGCAGTAAACGGCAGAGAGGGCTTGAGGCATCATATCGCTTAGTGCCACTGCTATTAGTTTGTCATCTTTAAAATATAGTATCTCTTTCCCAAAATCATGTGCTCCGTTTACATATGAGTTGTGGTACTCCTGCACATCTATTATGTTTTCATGCCATTGTTTTTTTTCTTTCATATGGGCATGGTATTTGTTAAACAACTCTATATGCTCCATAGTAACTGTTGGTTTTTGTACATAAACTTGTATATCTTCATTTTTTTTGAAAAGTCTTTTATGAGATTTTGTAAATTTAAATTTTTCCACATCTATTCTCATAGTTACACAGCTGTTACACTCTTTACATACGGGAACAAAATGCATATTTCCAAAACGTCTCCAGCCTCGATCTAGCATATCATACTGCTCTTGGGAGCTGCAATATTCCATATATCTGTACTGAATATCGCAGATCTTGTCATCGAAATATGAACAGGGCTTATCCTCTTCTAAAAACTCTAAAATTTGTGATTGTCTTAACATATATTATTTTCCTAAACAAAACTCACCGAACATCACATCCAGCATCTGAGAATGTTCATAAGGTCTTGTAATATTTGATATAGATTCTAAAGCTTCATTTATATGGTGTGCAAAAAATTCCAACTCTCCTGTTTGAAGAGGCATTGAAGCTTGCTTGATATGTGACAGTGATGTTTCCACCTCTTTTACTTGATTTTTAGATACAAGGGTTATATCATCTGTGTGGGTGTTTTGGTTTAGGATATTTTCCAATTTTTCTATAAGAGGATTAATATCTTCTTTTGTGTTTAGTGATAAGTGGGTAGTTAGCAGCGGGTAGTTAGTAGTATCTAGTTTTTTTTCTAAATCTGATTTTGTAAATACTGTAATAGTTTCTTTATCTGTTTCATTTAAAATATCTAGGATATTTTTATCTTCACTGTCAAACTCTCTACTTGAATCAAATAGTGCTATTACTATATCTGACTCCGCTACTGCTTCTTTGGACTTTTCTATACCTATTTTTTCAATCTCGTCACTTGCTTCTCTTATACCTGCTGTGTCAACTATTTTGATAATATGAGTTCCTATCTTTACAGACTCCTCTATTGTATCTCTTGTAGTCCCTGCAATGTCACTTACAATTGCTCTGTTGAAATTTAGAAGTTTGTTTAAAAGACTTGATTTACCTACATTTGGTTTACCTATGATAGCTACTTTGAACCCCTCTATCATACCTTCTCTTCTTTTGCTTGAGTCTAAGGTGTTTTGTAATTTTATCTCTATTGCATTTAGTTTTGTTTCTATCTGTGCATAGATATCACTTGGGAGGTCTTCCTCTGCATAATCTATATTAACTTCTGTATATGCAAGCATAAAAAGAAGATCTTTTCTAATATCTTCAACAAACTCTTTTAACTCACCTTTTAACTGTCTTGCCAGTAATTTTACGGCATCTTCACTTCTAGCTTCTATCATTTTAGATATGGCTTGAGCTTGAGTTAGGTCAATTTTACCGTTTAAAAAAGCTCTTTTAGAAAACTCTCCGGGGTTTGCTATTCTTGCTCCATGCTGTATACACAGATCAAGTATCATATTGGATATTGCAATACCGCCGTGACACTGGAACTCAACTATATCTTCACCTGTAAAAGATGACGGGTTTTTGAAGTATAGAAGAAGTGCTTCATCTATAAGTTCACCCTCTAGGTCATAAAGTTTTGAAAGTGTTGCGTATCTGTTTTTTAGCTCAACTCTTTTTGATATTTTCAAAGCAATCTCAAGGGCAGATTCACCGCTTAATCTTACTATACTAATAGAACCTACCCCATTAGCAGTTGCAATAGCAACAATAGTCTCATCATTATTCATTATTTATTATTTTCCTCGTGCCTGCGGGATTATATCACTATTAACTGTATATTAGTTTCGGTATTCATTAACCAAGATATATTTCTCACCTCTTTGGTTAGTTTTAACTGCAACATATTTATCAGGGAATTCTTCTCTTAATTTAGTAAGTGCTATATGCACAAGGATACCGTCAAGTATTTTTGTTTTATAGAACCCTTCCTCTTTTATAGTTTCTATTACCGGTTCTAAGTATCTGTGTATCGCTTCTTCTTGGTTTTGCAAGAACTGTGCCACTTCTAGTCTTAGCATCATGCCGTACTTTTCGTTGATCCAGTTAAACAAGATATATGATAACGCTTTGTATCTATATCCCTCTTTACCGATTAAAAGGGCACTATCTTCACCTGTAAACTCAACATAAACAGTATTTTGCTCCTCTAATATTTCAACTTTTATCTCATCTATTTTATAACAAAGATTAGAGAAGAGTTCATTTATTTTGTTAGATATCTCTTTTTCTAAGTCTCTATTTTCTTTTTTAATAACAAGTTTATCATCTATTTTTGCATCTTTGGAGTCGTAGAAGTTTTCAAATATTTTTTCTTTTTCTATCTGCTTTGTTTTATTTGATGATTTTTGTTCAGTTTTTTCAACCTTCTCAAATTTTTTAGATACAGATTGAACTTTTATATTTTTATCTTTGGTGTCAGTTTTTTTGTTACGGTTTTCTTTTGGTGTTTCGAAATGCTTTGATTTAGCATGAATTACGGCTTTTTTACTAAAAAGTCCTAAAAAACCTTTTGACGGTGACTGAACTATATTTATATCTAATTCCATCACTGAACAACAAAAAGATGAAGAAGCACTTTCATATGCTTCCTCTAATGTTTTCGCCTCAAAAACCTTAAAACCCTTATTGTTTGGCATAATAACTCCTTATAAGGTTATTTTGACGTTTTTTTGCTTTTTTTCTGCTTTAAATGATCATCGTGTCTATGAGATTTTGCATTTTCAAATACATTGTTAATATAATACTGGTGAGCTACAGTAAAGATATTGTTAATAGTCCAGTATAACACAAGTCCGGCAGGGAACCACAGGAAGAAGAATGTAAATACAACAGGAAGGAATTGGAACATCTTTTGTTGTACAGGGTCTGTCATAGTATTTGGAGTGATCTTTTGCTGTAAGAACATTGTAGCACCCATCATAATAGGAAGTATAAAATATGGATCCATAGCAGCTAGGTCATCGATCCATAACATCCATTGGGCACCTTTTAACTCAATAGCGTTTAAAAGAACTCTATAGATTGCAAAGAAAACAGGGATCTGTAATAATAAAGGAAGACATCCACCCATAGGGTTGGCACCCTCTTTTTGGTAAAGTTCCATCATATGCATAGATGCTTTTTGTTTATCGTTAGGGTATTTTTCCTGAATAGCTTTTATCTTTGGTGCAAGCTCTTTTAGCCTGTTCATCGATACCATACCTTTATGTGAAAGAGGGAACAGAATAAGCTTAACTAAAAGTGTTAATATAACAATAGTCCAACCCCAGTTTCCAACATAGTCATGGATATACTGAAGCATACTAAATACAGGTTTTGCTATAAATGTAAACCATCCGTACTCTATAACTTGAGATAATCTGCTGTCAAGTTCAGTTAAAGCTTTAAACTCTTTTGGTCCCATATATCCGTGAAGTTCAATATTATCCTTTGCATGGATAAACATATTTGGTGAATCCGTTGAGTCTTTCATAACACTTATTGCCATACTAGTATCAAAGTTGTAAAGAACCGTAGCATAATATCTGTCAAATGATGAAGCTATATTTGCACCAACTATCTCTACACCTTTATCCATATCTTCATCTTCTATAATGTTTAAAGTACCGTCATTTAATCCAATCAATGCACCGTGGTCTGCATACATATCAGCCAATACGTCAGGTCTAAATCCGGGAGTTATAAAAAATGAAGCATTATTTGTAGCAGATACTTTTAGGTCATAGTGTCCATCAGGGTAGAAAGTAAGAGTTTTTGTAAGTGTAGTTGCACTTAACTTTTGAGTAAGCGTAAGTGTAACTTTAGCGTTTGAGGCATCAAGTTCTTTAGCTGATGCACTTACGCTTGTCTTAAAAGCTTCAGTGTTTATATTTGCATCTGCAAATCTAACCTCTAAAGGTTTTAACTGTGAAGCATTAAAAAGATTGATCTGAACATCATCTTCATCAATATACTGCTTATCTGTAAGTGTAACTTGGCTAATTCTACCAAGACTATCTATTGTTATTATGTTTTTAGCTGTTTTAATAGTAGAAACAACACTTGTTTTAGTTGTGTCAGCCGTTACGGGTGCTTGATTTTTTCCAGTTGCCTGTGCTGTTTGAGGTGCTGCAGATGCAGTTTGAGCAGCTTGTTTATTGTCAGATTGTACTACTTGCTGGTTTTGGGCATTTGCCTGATTTACCATCTCTTGTTTTGGCTGTAGATATAAAAAATCATATGCTATAAAAAAAGCAAACGATATAACTGTCGCTATTAAAATTCTTTTTTGTGTTTGTTGTTTATTTAAATTGTTTTGGTTTAAACTCATTATTGTTCCCGTAATTTTAGTTTTGGTATTTTATTTCCACTTTTTTTGCTCAACTATTAAACATTGATTGTTCTGCTGTGGAATTTTCCAGTATTTTACCTTAATCTTTTTAAATTCTAGGTTTATTTTATCATCCCTCTTACATTTTGTCACAGGATAATCAAATCCACCGCCAAATAACGGATTGCATCTCAGTATTCTAAGGGTAGAATAATAGACAGCTTTAAAAAAATTGTTGTTTTCAAATTGAATTTTTGCGTATGATGAGCAGGTTGGATGGTATCTGCAGCTTCCGTAAGATAAGATCGTCAAATATTTTTGATAAAATCTTATTAGCAGAAGTACAATTTTTTGCATTAAAATAAGCCTAGTTTTTTCATAGCATAATTAAAATCCTTTTGAAGAACTTTATGTTCTTTGTTAAAGATCTCACTTTTTGCTACGAATATATATTTTCCATTTTTAAGTCGCTCTTCTTTTTCCAAAACCAATGCTCTTAATTTTCTTTTTGCTTTTGATCTGAAAACAGCATTCCCGACTTTTTTAGACGCGATAAATCCTAGTTTTAATTCATCACTTTTAACGTAAAAAACAACAAAACTGTGCGTATGCCATTTTTTACCTTTTTTGTAAATATGGTTAAACTCTCTTTGAAGGGATACAGATCCCTTTGCATTTAGAGTATTTATTCTGTGTGATTTGCTTAAACAGCTAATCTTTTTCTACCTTTAGCTCTTCTAGCCTTGATAACTTTTCTACCGTTTTTTGTAGCCATTCTAGTTCTGAAACCGTGTGTTCTCTTTCTTGGAGTGTTATGTGGTTGGTATGTTCTTTTCATGCCGTTTTTTCCTTTTTCTAAAAATAAGTTTGGGATTATATTTAAACTATGCTTAATTTAAGTTTATATATTAAAAACACGGCAAATTAGTTGCCGCATTTTTAATATAGTTTAAATTTACTGTTTATCTACGGTTGTTTTTACTTAAGTGCATCATTGTATACATCTTTTGTACCTTCCCATGCATCTTTGCTTACATCTTTCGTATCTTCCCATACTTCACTACTTACATCTTTTGTATCTTCCCAAGCTTCACTGCTTACTTCTTTTGTTAGCGTCCATGTACTTGAGACACTACATCCAGACAGTACCGTAAGTAATAACACAGTAAATGTAAACGTAATTATTTTTTTCATTTTATCTCCCTGTTTTATTTGTATTATTCTAACAAAATTACGATATATTTACAATTATCTGATCATTTTGCATATCAAACTCTACACTTGACCCATCGCTTACTTTATCTTCTAGTATAAGATCTGCAAGCTTATCTTCCACTATCTCGTAAAGTGCCCTTTTAAGTGGTCTTGCACCGTAATGGGGATCAAATCCAGAAGCAGCAATATATTCACGTGCCATTTGTGTCATTGACAGTTTTATATCTCTATTTGCTACTTTTGCTCCAATAGAATCAAACATAATATCTACTATATTTGTAATAGCATCCAATCCTAACTGTTCAAAGATCACTATATCGTCAAGCCTATTTAAGAACTCCGGTCTAAAATGTCCTTTTAACTCCTGAAGAACCTCATCTTTTCTTTGTGTTTTATCATCTATATTGATTATCTTGTTACTTCCTATATTCGATGTAAGTATAATAATTGTGTTTTTAAAATCTACCGTTACACCTTTATTGTCTGTTAATCTTCCGTCATCTAACACTTGCAGTAAAATATTGAACACATCAGTATGTGCTTTTTCTATCTCATCAAAAAGTATAATGGAGTAAGGTTTTCTTCTAACAGCTTCCGTTAGCTGTCCACCCTCTTCATATCCAACATATCCGGGAGCTGCACCTATTAGTCTGCTTACTGCGTGTTTTTCCATATATTCAGACATATCAAATCTTATAAGAGCTTTTTCATCATCAAACAAAAATCTTGCAAGTGTTTTTGCAGATTCCGTTTTACCTACACCTGTGGGTCCTAGGAACATAAAACTTCCTATAGGTTTATTGTCGCTGCTTAGCCCTGCTTTGTTTCTTTTTATTGCTCTTGAGATGGCATGAAGTGCTTCATCTTGCCCTATTACATCCTGTTTTAATACCTCTTCTACTTTTAGTATCTTCTCTTTTTCACTGGATAACATCTTATTTACGGGGATCCCTGTCCATCTTGAAACAATACCGGCAATAGACTCTTCATCTACAAAATTCTTTAGAAGAGTTCCCGACTCTTGCATCTTCTCCCATTTTTGTTCATTTTCTACTATTTGTTTCTCAAGCTCTGGGATTTGTCCATATTCTATAGAAGCCGCCTCTTCAAACTTTGACTCTCTTTTTGCACGATCTGCTTTTGCTTTTAACTCTTCTATCTCTATTTTTATATTTGAAACTGCATTGAAAGTCTCTTTTTCACTTTTAAACTGTGTTTCCAAACCTCTTTTTTTCTCTTTTAGATCACTTAATTCACGTTCAAGCTCTTGAAGTCTAATTTTATTAGAGGCTGTTTTTTCCATCTTTAAAGCTTCTTTTTCAACCTCAAGTGTACTTATTGCTCTTTTTGCATTTGCCAGTGGTGTGGGTTCTGATTCTATTTGCATCTTTAACTCAGCCGATGCTTCATCTATAAGGTCAATTGCTTTATCAGGTAAGAATCTATCTGAGATATATCTATCACTTAGTTTTGCGGCACTTACCAATGCAGAGTCGTTTATTGTTACGTTATGGTGAGTTTCAAGCTTATCTTTTATACCTCTTAATATTTGAAGTGCTTCATTTACACTTGGTTCATCTACAGAGATTGGTTGAAACCTTCTTTGCATAGCCGCATCTTTTTCAAAATATTTTCTATACTCTTTTAGTGTTGTTGCACCCACAGTGTGAAGTTCACCACGTGCAAGTGCCGGTTTTAGGATATTTGCCGCGTCCATGCTCCCTTCAGATGCACCTGCACCTATTATTGTATGTATCTCATCTATAAACAGGATAATATTTCCAACTTTTTGTACCTCTTTGATAACAGCTTTTAATCTGTCCTCAAATTCTCCCCTATATTTAGCACCTGCTATTAGTGCAGACATATCCAAAGAGATCACTTTTTTATTTTGCAGTGATGTTGGTACATCATTGTTTACTATTCTTTGTGCAAGACCTTCGGCAATAGCTGTTTTTCCCGTACCCGGTTCTCCTAAAAGTATCGGATTGTTCTTTGTTTTTCTTATAAGTATCTGCATCATTCTTGTAAGCTGTTCATCTCTTCCTATTACCGGATCAAGTTTACCCTCGATAGCTCTTTTATTTAAGTCAATTCCGTACTTCTCTAAGGCTTCAAGATTGTCATCTGCACTGGCAGAATCAACTTTTACTCCGCCTCTAATAACTTCAAGCTCTTTTTTTATCTCATGTAGATCAATAAATTTTCCCAATATATCTTTAAATACTTTATTACCCAGATTTGCTATGATCCATGTATCAACGGCTAGGAAACTATCCCCCGTGCTTGCCATAAGACCGCTTGCATTATTTAAACTCTCTACTGTATTTCTGCTGATTTTTATATTTTCTTTTGTTACGCTTGATACTTGAGGAAGATTATTTGCTGCACTTTTTACCTCTAATTCTATTGCAGCTTTATCAATATTCATTTTATTTAGCAGTTGGTTTAATACTGAACCTGTATTTGTAAGAAGTCCCCACAAGATATGGATAATCTCAACTTCCTGGTTTTTATTGTGTAAAGCCAGACTTAACCCCGACTCGATAGTTTCTTGC
The DNA here is from genome assembly GCA_034717895.1 of Campylobacterota bacterium. Lineage (GTDB taxonomy): Bacteria > Campylobacterota > Campylobacteria > Campylobacterales > Arcobacteraceae > JAIOSF01. Next base: position 9,695 of record JAYEMD010000164.1, read on the forward strand.
ATCTGATTTGTTAATTTTTCAAAAATATTGTTTGACATTTATAATTCCTTGCTTTTTATATATTTAGCACTCTATGTTTATAAGTGCTAAAGAAGTATAGCAGGTTTAGTGACTATTTGTCAAGTAGTATTATATTGTCATCTCCCTTACATCATCAAACACTACGCTATTACAGTAAATCTCAAAGTTACAATCAAGAATTTCATCTAAAACAATCACACAAGACAGATCATAAAAACTGTTCTTAACGATCTTGTTTCTTGCAACAAGTTCATCTTCAAAACTTAGGGGATTATAGTTTAGTTCATATATATCTTTATAGTTTTGGTTTGAGAGTTTGTTGAAATACTCTAAAGTTACTATCTTAACCTCGTCACGGTTCATATAAGATATATTTTCTATAGTTTTTTCAATTTTACCTTTTGTTTTTTTACTTTTTAAAGTGCTGTAAGCTAAGAAATAAGACGGTACAACTTCTTTTTTTACACTAACTTTTGCATTTAGAACTCTGTAGTTTAAAAATCTCTGCTTTACTATCTGTAGATTTTCATCACTATCTCTTTTTTCATAGAGTTCTATTCTTTCCTCTATAGACTCGGGTAAAACCTGTCTGTTTATGGGACTCATAAGTTCGTCTGCTAGTTTTTCCTGTTGTTCTCTTTGGGTATTTAGTGCATAAAGGCAGCCGCAGTAGTTTTGTCTGTAAAGTTTGTTTTGTTTTACCTCTTTTGCCTGCAGTTCCATCCCCTTACCGCTTCTGTAATCTTTAAAGATAAATTCCATATCATACTTCTTTGCCAAGTCCTTGCCTATCTTTTCAAGTTTATCTTGTGATTTTTTAGGACTTATTAGAAGTGTGGTGGTAAATCTTTTTTCATTTAATCTTAAAGCTTTTTGTACTGTTGTTTCAAGTCTATTCTCAAAACATACCGTACATCTGTCACCTTTTTCAGGTTCAGATTCAAGCCCTTTAGTGATACTTAGCCAATTTTCAAGATCGTATTCACCCTCTATAAGTTCTATTCCAAGCTTATTACAGCTGTGCCGTACATCTAAAAGTCTAAGTTTGTATTCACTATATGGATGGATATTGGGGTCATAGAAAAATCCTATTATTTTTTCTTTAGGATACTCCTCTTGGATTTTTTGTAAAAAGTAGTGACTGTCAACACTGCAGCAGATATGAACTAGCATTTCAAATCACCTTTTATAAAGATAACCTCAAACTCCAAGTGATCAAGAGGATAGTTTTTATAAAGATATTTTGCCTCTTTAAATGAGAGAGTATTTTGAGTTCCGCTTACCCCTGAGTTTTTTATATAATCAAAAAGTTCTTTTTTATTATCAAACTTTATAGAGTATTTTAACACTTCAAAAGTACAATCATAGTATTGTTCAAAAGAATTTTTTATATTGTTTGTATCTAAAATAGGTGATTTTGTACCGATTAACTCAAAGATAGTTTTAAATGTATTTGATGTAAATAGTACTGCATTTACTTTTGGAGATATTTTACTTAATGCTTTTACTATTTTAGAAAGATCTTTTGACCACTGTAAAGATGAGGAGGAAAGTACAAGATCGTATTTTTCACCTTCTATATTTTTATAAAACTCTTCACTGTCAAAATCCAAACACACCAGATCCATATTTTTATCTTTTGGGTGAATATCACACATAGATTGGGAAAAATCTACAGCCTTATAGTATTCAAAATCAAAATCTATATTTTTAAAAACCTGCCCTGAACCGCATCCAAGTTCTAATATCCTTTTTGGTTGAAACTCTATCTCTCTTACCAATGCTTTTGAAACTATCTGTTGAATTATATTATATCTGTTGTACTTATCCGCATATTTTGAGAACTGCTCTTTTACTTGTGCATTATCTATCATAAAATTAGTTTAACTATATTTAAATGAATTTTAGATAAAATGCGAACAATCTAACTAATTTAAGGGTAAATATGACATCGACACTTTTAATTGTCCAGTTTATTTTAGCAGTTATTATAACTATAGCTATTTTACTACAAAAAAGTTCAAGCATGGGACTTGGAGCATATAGCGGAAGCAACGAATCAATGTTCGGAGCAAAGGGACCTGCTAACTTTTTAACAAAATTCACTTTCTTTATCGGTATTTTATTTGTATTAAATACACTATTCTTAGGGTACCTTTACAACGAAGAGAAACAAAGCAGTGTAGTTGACAATGTACAGATCAACACTTTAGTACCGACTACTCCTGCAGCTGCTGCACCGGCAGCTCCGTCGGCACCTGCGGCACCTGTTTCAAAATAAAACATAAAAATGAGATATCTATTTTTTCTTATTATCTCATTTTCACTAAGCTTTGCCGACGCTCATATCTTTGTATATCATAGATTTGACGACGGCAGATACCCTAGTGCCAATACATCTATAGAGGAACTTACTCGTCAATTTGATTACTTTAAAGAAAACAATTATGAGGTGGTACCTTTAAAATCTATTATCACAAAAATAGAAAAAAAAGAAAAAATACCTGATAATTGGATAGCTTTAACGATAGATGATGCTTACAAAAGTTTTTATACCTCAGGCTTGGAAATTTTTAAAAAATACAACTATCCTTTTAGTTTATATGTTTATGTAAAAGCAACAGATAAAAAGTATAGAGATTACATGAGCTGGGAACAGATAAAAGAGGCTTCAAAGTATGGTGAGATAGGGCTACACTCTTACACTCATCCAAAACTACAAAACTTATCAACAAAAGAGATCATAGAAGATACAAAAAAAGCTTCCAATATCTTCAAAAAAGAGCTCGGTTTTGAAGCAAAAACTTATGCTTATCCATACGGTGAATATAACAAGGAAGTAAAAGATACTCTAAAGAAAAACTTTAATTTTGATGCTATCTTAAATCAAAATACAGGTTCGGTAACTGCAAACAGTGATATATATGATATAGACAGAATTGCACTTGTGGGTGATGTTAATATCAAACATAAGTTAAGATATAAGAGTTTTGATGTAAAATGGCAGGAACCATTGAGCTTTCCGCAAAACGGTATACTAAAAAGAGTTCGTGCAAAAGTTGACAAAGATATAAAATATGTAAAACTTTATATCACATCATACGGGTGGCGGGATATAAAAGTAAAAGACGGAATTGTAGACATAGAGCTTAATTTGAAGCTGAAAAATGATCGTACAAGGATAATATTAGGTAAAGACGTATTTACTATATCTAATAAAATAATAAATAAAATTCAATCTAAAAAATAAAGGAGATAAAATGTTAAACGAAATTTATGAAGAAACAAAACAGGGTATGGAAAAGTCTATTGAGGCTTTAAGAAGAGATTATACTACATTAAGAACCGGTAAGGTACAAACAAATATCTTAGATAATATCACAGTTGATTACTATGGAACACCAACAGCTTTAAATCAAGTTGCAACAGTATTAGCTCCGGATGCAACAACAATTAATATTACACCTTGGGAAAAGCACTTAGTGGGTGATATTGAAAAAGCAATCTCAGCTGCAAATATAGGTGTAAACCCTAACAATAACGGTGAAGCGGTACAACTGTTCTTCCCTCCAATGACTCAAGATCAAAGAAAAGAGAGTGCCAAAGGTGCCAAAACAATGACTGATAATGCAAAAGTTGCAATAAGAAATATCAGAAAAAGCTCTAATGACAAGATCAAAAAACTTCTAAAAGATAAAGAGATCACTGAAGATGAGTCTAAAAAAGCACAAGATGAAGTACAAAAGATAACTGACGGATATGTAACTAAAGCTGACGATACTTTAAAAGCTAAAGAAGCTGAAATAATGAAAATATAATCGGGATATATAATATGAACGTAGAACAAATATACAAAGACTCTTCGGCACTTCTTGAAGGGCATTTTAAACTAAGCAGTGGAAACCACTCACAATTTTACCTTCAAAGTGCAAAAGTACTAGAGGACCCGAAAACTGCAAAACTTTTAGCAGAAGCTTTGGCAGATCAGATAAAATCATCAGGTATACAAGTAGATGCCGTATGTTCACCTGCTCTTGGCGGACTTATTGCAGGATTTGCACTGGCAACTGCTTTAGATGTAAGATTTATCTTTGCTGAAAGAGTTGACGGTGAGATGACTATAAGAAGAGGTTTTGAAGTACAAAAGGGTGAAAAATATATTATATGTGAAGATATTATCACTACGGGCGGTTCTGCACTTGAAGCTGCAAAACAAGTTGAAGCCGACGGCGGAGAGATCGTAGCATATGCTGCTTTAGCAAACAGAGGATTCTGTAAAAGAGAGGGAACGGATAATACAGCAAAAGAGAACTGTAAACTACCATGCGATACACCGTTATTTGCACTTGATGACTTTACTTTTGAGATGTATGCACCGGATAACTGTCCTTTATGTAAAGACGGTTCAGTTGCTTACAAACCGGGAAGCAGAGGAAACTAGAGGTACACCTATGGCTAGATGGAGAGATGTAAAAAAAGGTGATATAAAAGAGGAACCTAAAAAAACAAAGTCAAATAAAGTTCAAAAAGAAGATAATAAAACTTATTTGATAAGTGCATCTCCACTTTTACGAATAAAAGCATTTATTACCGATATGTTTATGATAATGATGCCTATTATGTATATAACAACATATATCATTATGGATGGTGCCGAGTCATTTAAAGGGAGTGATAATGCTCACTGGATTACGATGGCTGTATACGGTCTTATTACCGTTATATTTTGGGTAAGAAAAGGTCAAACTCCCGGGTTTAAAGCATATGATCTAAGGCTAATTGATGACCAAACTAAAAAGCCGCTCTCTTTAGGCTTGGCAATTGCCAGATATATGATGTTTATAATTAGTGCCGTTACAATAGTAGGGGCGATTTTACCATTTTTTAGAAAAGACAAAAAAACACTTCAAGATGTGATAATGCAGACTTCTGTAGTTAAAATAGATTAAAAAGATATATTTTAACTATGCTGTTTTTCAAGCTTTCTGCTTTTTACTTTTTTTATTTTGCTGCTGTTGGAGTATATATAATATTCCTTCCAAAAGTACTTCTTGATATAGGTTATACTCCAAGTCAAATAGGTATAGTTTTAGCTCTTGCTCCTTTGATGAGATTTCTTACCCCTTTTTTATTTTTAAAACATGTGGAGCTTAACCGGACACTATTTAAATCTATACTTTTTTTAAGTGTATTTTCTGCTGCACTCTTTTATATAACTATAGATAACTTTTATACTTTTATGGTAAACAATGCTATTTTAGGTGTATGCTTAAGTCTATTGCTTCCATATATTGAACTTATCTCCATTAAAGAGCTTAAAAACAAATACGGAAAGTCAAGGCTGTACGGCTCTATTGGGTTTATGCTTGTGGGATTAGTTCTTGCAAAATTTTTAACAATACCGCAAATAGCCCTGCACTACTATCTGGCAGCTACTGTTTTTACGGCACTGTTTGCATACACTTTACTTAAATATGACGATGAGGGGCACACTCAAAGTGAAGAGGATGAGAAGTTCTCACTTTTAAAATACTGGCCTTTTTGGGTAAGCTTATTTTTAATGCAGGTAAGTTTTGGAGGTTTTTACAACTTCTTTACTATATATGAAACAACTCACGGTATAAGTTTAGAGATCACCAGTTATCTATGGGCATTTGGTGTAGTATGTGAAATACTTATGCTTTACTTTCAAGCACCTTTGTTACAATTTAATCTTCTGAATATTATAAAATTTTCTATATTTATCACCGGTGTTAGATGGTTTATGCTATATTTATTTCCCGATAACCTTACCGTATCTTTTGTAACTCAAAGTATACATGCTTTTAGTTTTGGACTTTACCATAGTGCCGTGATAATATACTTGTATAAACTATACTCAAATAAAAAACTGGCTCAACAATTTATGCTGGGAGTTGCATACGGTCTTGGCGGATTTATAGGTGCCTTAATTGCAGGTTGGACATATGGGGAGAATCTATTCTTGTTCTCATCTATATTTGCATTTTTTGCATATCTAAGCCTAAACTTTGTTACCGCTTCTAAAATAAAATAGTTTATAAAAAAGTGCATTGTGCCTAAGATTTTATTTTAGAGGAATCAGCACTTCAAATCTTGCTCCGTGAAGCTCATGCCCTTCATGTAAGAAATCTAAATTATCCACATTTATCTCTCCATGCATATTATCTACAACTATCTGGTGAGTCATATATAATCCAAGTCCCGTACCTTTACTTTGGTGTTTTGTTGTAAAATAAGGTTCAAATATTTTATTGATTACATTATCAGGGATACCGCCCGCGGAGTCCTGTATAATTATCTTGGCATACTTATCATCGCCGTCAATATCAATAATGATATATTTATGTTCAAGTTCTTTTTTCTGCTTTAATGCATCACCTGCATTATTTATAATATTTAACAATACCTGAACAAGGTCATTTTGAATACTATTAATTTGAACATTGTTAATTATATTCTTTACTACATGTATATCTGATGATGCAAGATTTGCTTTTATGATACCAAGTGTTTTTTCAAGTGTATCTTTTAGAGTGAATTGAGTGGTAGATCTATTGTCTTTTAGGAAGTTTTGGAAATCCTCTATAGTTGAAGATAGAAACTGTGTGTTATCTACAATATTATCAAGCTCCTGGATTGTTTCTTGAGTATCCGCCATATCAAGCTCATAATTAAGCTTGATACCTCCGGCAGCAACTGATATAGCAGTTAAAGGCTGTCTCCACTGATGAGCGATATTTCCAATCATCTCACCCATTGATGCCATCTTTGTTTGGTGGCTTAGGATCTTCTCTTTTTGTTTTATAGATGTTATATCCATAACGGCAATTATCTTTAGACCCTTATTATCAATATTGGTATTTTTCTCTTTTATCTGAACTTGAAGATTTTTACCTTCTGTATTTACCAGCATATCTTCAAAAAAATGATCCACATCGTCATCTAAAAGTTCTTTTTTATGTTCATCGGATACATCAGGGAAAATATTGAAAATCTCTTTTCCTATAAGCTCCTCTTTATTTTGAAGACCCGTAAGTTTTAAAGCCTCATCATTAAGGTCCGTACAAATATTTTTCTCAAAAATAAACAAGGCTTCCATAGTTGAGTTTACCAAAGATTGGAAACTTAAAAAGTTTTCCTCTATTTGTTTCTTTTGATAGTTTATAGTTTTTTGTATTCTTGAAGACTTTACCCATAGATCGATTTTAAGCAAAAACTCTTCATACATAAATGGTTTTCTTAGATAATCGGAAGATCCGTTTTTTAATGCATTTCTTACATCGGCAGGATTTTTAGAAGCAGATAGTATCAAAACAGGAAAACTGTTTAATATTTGATCTTTTCTTAGGTGTCCTAGAAGTTCTATACCGTGCATATCGGGAAGTTCCATATCAAGGATCAAAAGAGAGATATCCTGATCTTTTATAATATCCAATCCATCTTTTGCATTTAATGCGGTTAGAACTTTGTAATTTTTAACTTGCAGTATATTTTTTATTACTGCACATACTACTTTAGAATCGTCAATTAATAAAATAGTTTCATCTTTATTTGTAAACAATCGTTCTATAGATTCATCTATATCGTCAACTATATATTCTATAGAGACCTGTTTTAAATGATAATCTAAAATTCCGTATTTAAAATAGTTTTCTCTTTTTTCATTATTATCGTAAGAACTTATAATAATAATTTTTGTATCACATATCTCTTCAAAAGACTTTATAATAGTATCTGCATCATCAAGATAACTGTCAATATCTATTATAATAAGATCTGTTTTATTATTTTCAACCATACTCTTTGCCGCATTTAGATCAAAGGCTTGAGTACAACCGTAACCTAAGTTACCAAAACTTTTAAATAAACCGTCATTATACTGTTTATCGTCATCGACAATTAAAATATGGAAATTGTTTTTTAAATTATTACTTAACATGTGAAAATTATATCCAAATACACTTTAAAGAAATTTTCGATACAATCGCGATTATATAATAGCGCAAAACAAACTAATAAATAAAGAAAACTTATAAGGAAAAGATTTGTTAAATTTCAAAGATCATCTAATTGGATCAAGTGCCAAGAATGATATATTATCGGGATTGGTTGTTGCTGTTGCACTAGTGCCTGAAGCTATTGCATTTTCATTTATTGCGGAAGTAAGTCCCATAGTTGGGCTATATGCTGCATTTATATTGGGACTTATCACTGCAATTATGGGTGGAAAGCCCGGTATGATAAGCGGTGCTACGGGTGCCGTTGCTATTGTGCTTGTGGGTGTAACGCTTATGGCTAAAGAGATATTAGGTGCACAAGGTATAAGCGGTGAAGAGCTAAGCTTCGGTATATTGCAGTATATCACCCTTACTGCTGTTATTGCCGGTTTGATTCAAATATCAATCGGTGCTTTAAAGATGGGTAAATTTATCCGTCTTGTGCCGCAACCTGCACTTCACGGCTTTGTAAACGGTCTTGCTGTTGTTATTGCTATGAGTCAGTTTAAGTTTCTTGAAGGAGCCGGGGCAATTATGTATGCAATTATCCTGGGAACTATGGCTGTTATGTACTTTTTACCAAGGTTTACATCAGCAGTTCCAGGTGGTCTTGTGGCTATTGTAGCTTTTACGGCTTTAGTATACATGACGGGTATGGATACAAAACTTGTGGGTGATCTTGCAAACCTTACAGAGTTTAAAGGGATGCTTCCAAGTTTCCAAATACCTACAGTATTATTTGATATGGATGCTATTATAAGTATACTTCCGTATGCTATTATTATTGCACTTGTGGGTATTATAGAATCACTTCTTACACTTTCGGTACTTGATGAGATAAGCGGAACCAGAGGTAGTGCAAACCAAGAGTGTATAGCTCAAGGTACGGGGAATATCACTTGTGGACTATTTGGAGCAATGCCCGGTTGTGCAATGATAGGGCAATCTATCATCAACTACACCTCAGGAGGATGGGGAAGATTATCAGGAATTGTAGCAGCTATTGGTCTTATACTTCTTGTGGCAACACTTACCGATATTCTTAATATAATCCCTGTTGCTATTCTTGTGGGTATCATGTTTATGGTATCTATCGGTACTTTTGAGTGGAGTAGTTTTGCAAGAATCACAAAGATGCCAAAAAGTGATGCTTTTGTACTTGTAACTGTTACCGGTATAACTATAGTAGAGGACTTGGCAATTGCCGTAATAAGCGGTGTAATTATCTCTGCACTTGTATTTGCATGGAAACATGCAAGAGTTTATGCAAGAACTCATATAGAAGATGACGGTACAAAAATATATAACTTTGACGGTCCATTGTTCTTCGGTAGTGTTACATCATTCAACGAACAATTTGATCTTGCACACGATCCGGAAGACGTAGTGCTTGACTTTAAAAATGCAAGAGTTATGGATATAAGCGGTGTGGAAGCTATAGATGCCATCACTAAAAAATACCAAGAAGCAAATAAATCTATCAAGATAAGACGCCTAAGCAGTGAGTGTAAATCTATCATGAAAAATGCAGGAGAATTTTGTACCTATGAAGAGGATGATCCAAAATATAAAGTTGCTTACGATTACTAGTATATAATGAGATGGAAAGAGATAATAGATCAAGAGAGATCCAAAGAATACTTTATAAAACTTCAAAGCTTTGTAGATAAAGAGTATATAAACTATACTGTTTATCCACAAAAACAAAATATATTTAAAGCTTTTGAACTGACAGATTATGATAACTTAAAAGTTGTAATACTAGGACAAGACCCGTACCACGGAGCAGGTCAGGCACAAGGTCTTGCCTTCTCGACTCCCCAAAATATAAAAAACCCACCATCAATGGTAAATATATTAAAAGAGATACAAAGTGATCTAAAAACTCCATCTTTATGCAGTGAGGGCGACCTTACGTCTTGGGCAAAACAGGGTGTACTTCTAATAAATGCTATTTTAACGGTAAGAGAAGCACAGCCCAAATCCCATGAAAAACAAGGGTGGGAGATATTTACCGATAATATTATTAAACAGATCTCAAAAGAAAAAGAAAATATTGTATTTTTGCTATGGGGTGCACCTGCTATTAAAAAAACTAAACTAATAGATGAAAACAAACATATCATACTAACGGCACCTCATCCAAGCCCCCTATCAGCATATAGAGGTTTTTTCGGGTGTGCCCATTTTAGTAAAACAAATGAGATATTAAGATCACTTGGTAAAGATGAGATAAATTGGTAAACTACTACAATATAATAGATCTACTGCTGGTACTTTTAATCCTTTGGTCTTCTTACTACAGCTTTAAAAATAAAACATATCAAAAAACATTTCACTATTTAAAGATATTTTTACTTATAACTATAAGTGCAAAACTTGCTTCCTATACAGGTGTATATTTACAAAAACTTCACATAACAAAAGCAGATACCTATACCACTTTAATACTTATAGGATTTGGTATAAATATTAGCTCATTTTATTTTTCATATAAATATCTATATAAATTTGCAGGTTTATTACTGAATAACAATAAGTTAAGAAATATTTCTGCTATGGTGATATCTTTTTTAGAAGTTCTTATCCTTATAACTTTTAGTGTTTATCTTATAATGCAGCTTTATTTTAGTAAAAAATATCTCTATACCCATATATCAAAAAGCTACAGCTACCCTAAAATAGAAAGATTCTATAAAAACTTTTTAAATGACGAGTTTGTAAATATGATACTAAGTTCAGACACAGGAACAAACTCAAAAGAGATTATTATAAAATCTTTTAAAAACAGTCTGTAATATAAAATTCATATTCTATTCATAGTTTTTTTATATAGTTGTGTCGTAAATATATAAAAAGGGTGCAACATGTATAAAAAACTGATTTTTTTGCTACTGTTTCTAAACTGTGCTTTATTTGGATATACGCTTGGAGATACTTTAGATAAGAGCACTATAGATAAGCTTGGTATAAAAGATGATAAGATTTATATTGTTGATTTTTATGCTTCTTGGTGTGTATCTTGTAAAGTAGAACTTCCTTTGATCTCAAAACTAAATAGTACCATTGAGAAAACCAAATATATGATAATCGGTATAAATATTGACAAAGATATCAATAAAGGGAAAGCTTTCACAAAAAAAGCTGATCTTAGGTTCAAAATAATATATGATAACAAAAACAAATTAGTATCAAAATTTGATCCTATAGGTGTACCTGCTTTATACTATATAAAAAACTATAAAGTAGAAAAAGTATTGTTTGGAGCTATAGAACATATAGACAAAAAGATCTTAAATGATCTAAAAGGGATGGAGCAAAGATGAAAAAATATCTATTTATAATTTCTTTAATATTTTTTACCACGGGTTGTGTAAAAGAACTAAAACCTTGGGATAAAAATATACATGCAAAAGAGACAATGAAAGAGGGTGGATTAAATAAACTTGAAAAGAATTTTGAAGAGCATATATACTTTTCAAAAGAGGCTTCAAAAGCAGGTGGAAGCTTATCTTCAGGAGGATGTGGATGCAACTAGATCACAAACTATCAATAGCAGCAGCCAGCGTATTGTTAAGCAGTTCACTTTATGCGCAGGATTATGTACGTGTAAATGTTATGAATTACTCTGAAAATGATGATAGAGTAACGGTAACCGCACCCTCTGTTGAGATAAACAAAGAGCTAGGACTAGACTATACTTTAAACGGTGTATTTGTTTCAGACAGTGTAAGCGGAGCTACTCCCGTATATAGTGATACAACTTCAGGGGCATCAGCTTATCACAGAGGAACTGTTTTGGATATATCCAATATCAAAAAAGAAAATATAGAGTTTGACGAACAAAGAGCTTACGGTTCATTAAGTGTAACAAAACGAGTTCGAAATAGAGATGAGATAACAGCCTTATACAGTAAATCATATGAGAGTGATTATGATTCAAATACTTTAGGGTTTGGCTATATGATATGGGCTGATGAGTCAAAGAACAGAAGCTATAACTTTGATCTGTCATATCAATTTAATGAGATACTTATAAAAGATTGTACAGGGAATCATATCTGTTCCGATGCAGATTCTATAAGCGGTGCAAGTAAAAAAGAAGATGCCACAATGATAAGTACCCAAGTTGGTATAACACAATATATAGATGAGAGATCTTTGGCAAAAGTATCCGTATTTTATGCAAATGAGGATGGATACCTTTCTAACCCATACTATAATGTTATAAGAAACACAAATCAAGTAGAAGCAGAAAACAGACCTGACACAAGAACAGCTTATGGATTTAATCTTAAATATATTAGATCTTTCAGTGATGATCTTAGCAGCAACTTTGCATATAAATTTTACAGTGATGACTGGGACATAAACTCCCATACCCTTGATATAAATAATTACTATGAACTTAATGATAAATTTACGGTTGGGTTTGGGATAAGATATTATGGTCAAAGCAAAGCAGAGTTTTACAGCAAAAGTACGACATATTTTACAAATGAGGAGTTTGCTTCACACGACGATAGATTAAGTGCATTTAATGCTTTTACATATAAAGCAACACTTGACTATAAATACAGTGATAAAATAAGTTATAATATTGGACTAAATTACTACACTCAAAGTACGGATCTTGATGCCGTATATTCATCTGTAGGGTTTAAATACAATTTTTAGGGAAAATGTTGCTAGAGGTTTATAAGTTCAATTGTTTTACGGCACCTTGTGAAGTACAGTTATACTGCAATGATAAAACAAAAGCAGATAATTGTGCAAAAGATATTTTGATGGAGGCAAAAAGAGTTGAGGCAAAATACAACTATTTTGATCAAAACTCTTATTTGTCCACTTTAAATAAAAGAGCTACAAATATTTTGGATACAGAAACAAAAACACTTCTTACAAGAGCGAAACAATACTATAAAAGAACTAACCGTACCTTTGATATAACAAGTGCTACCTTAAAAGATATATATAATCTAAGCTCAATAAACGAGATAGAAAAACAAAAAGAGTATTTATCAAACTATACAGGGTGTGAACACTTTGAGATAAAAAAAGATAAACTATACTTTGATAACCAATATACAAAAATAGACCTTGGAGGATTTGTAAAAGAATATGCCGTAGATAAAGTACAAAGCATCATAAAAAGATACAAGATCAAATCAGCTTTGGTAAACTTTGGAGGTGATATTTTTGCCCTTGGCAAAAAACCTGATAAGCAAAAGTTTATTATAGCTATCACAAACCCGTCACAAAAAGATAAAACACTTTTTACTATAGCAATAGAAGATCAAGCACTTACCACCTCCGCATCTTATGAAAGATTTAAAATTATAGAGGATAAAAAGTTTTCCCATATAATTTCAAAAGATGAAAATAACAACGATATTTTAAGTGCAACGGTAGTATCAAATAGTTGTGTAGAATCGGGGGTTTACTCTACATCTTTGATGTGTGACAAAAATATAAAAACAAATAGTGAAAAATATTTGATAAACAGCTCGCTGGAAATATTAAGATGAGATTACTAATAGTGGAAGATGATATAAAAATATCCTCATTTTTGGAAAAGGGGCTTGTGGAGGAGAACTATAGTGTAGACTGCAGTTATGACGGAGAAGAAGCTTTGTATTTAATCTTGAACAATAAATATGACCTTATTGTACTAGACCTTATGATCCCATCTTTAAACGGAATAAGTTTATGTAAAAACCTAAGAGATAAGGGTAATAATACCCCTATTATTATCCTTACTGCAAAAAGTACAATAGAGGATAAGGTTCTTGGACTTAATGAAGGGGCAAACGACTACTTAACAAAACCTTTCTCTTTTGAAGAACTTCTTGCAAGGATAAAAGTGCAGTTAAGAACAGGGAAAACTTTAAACAATATTCTACAACTTGATGATCTAAAACTTAACCTTGATACAAAAACAGTTGAAAGAAACGGAGATACTATTGAGTTTACGGCAAAAGAATATGCTCTTCTGGAGTTCCTTTTAAGAAATCAAAATAAACTTGTCACGGTAGATATGATAAATGAATCTTTATGGAATATAGACCAAAATACGGCAAGTAATATTGTAAATGTTTATATCTACAGAGTTAGAACAAAAATAGATAAAAACCATGATAAAAAACTTCTCCATACCATAAGAGGTATGGGATTTAAACTGAGTATTACAATATGAATTTTAAAAACATAAAAATAAGACTGCTTTTTTGGTACAGCGTAACCTTATTTTTTATACTTCTTTCATTCTCCCTTGGTTTTATTTATATCTCCTATGAACAAAATATTAAGATCGTAGATACGAATCTTGCAGCTGTGGTAAATGATATCAACCATGATATTGTAAAAAAATACAACAACGATTTTTCGGAAGAGTTTGATGAAGATGAAGAGTTTGTGATAAAGAATTTATTTATATCTATCTATGAAAAGGAAAATAACTTTAAAATATTAAGTTCAAATCATACTATAGATATACAAAATAATAAACTCCTTGATAAAAACCAGTTTTACTACTTCACAGTTAATGATGCTCAAAATAATAAAATAAGAGTAGTTAGACTACGAAGTGACAAGCTTGACAAAAATATATATATAGAAGCTGCTACAACATTAAATGATAAAATAAACAAGCCCTTAAACAATTTAAAAAACACCCTTTTTATACTAGTACCTGTAACCTTTATATTTTCAATTATTATTGGATATTTCATAATAAGAAATTCTCTAAAGCCGGTAAAATCCGTAATAGACAAAGTAAATACCATAGAGGTTGAAGATCTAAAAAAAAGGATCGATACCTTAGATTCAAAGGATGAGATAGATGAGCTGATAAATACTTTTAACTCTATGCTTCAAAGACTTGATGAATCAGTGGCAAAGATAAAAAGATTCTCAAATGATGTTTCCCATGAACTAAAAACACCCTTGACCGTAATAAGAGGAGAGATGGAGATAGGTTTAAGAAAAGACAGAAGTGTAGATGAATATAAAAAGATCATCTCTTCTAGCCTGGAAGAGACAAAAGATCTACAACAGCTTATAGAAAATCTTCTTTTTTTATCAAATGCAAATCACAATGAATTAATAGAAACTTTTGATGAGATTGATATAGATGAACTTATCATAGATATTATAAGTCAGAACAATACGATATTAAACGATAAAAATATAGAGATAGAGTTGACGGAATTTAAACACTGTATAAAAAAAGGGAATATACATCTATTAAAGATACTTTTTAGAAACCTGTTTCAAAATGCAATAAAGTATTCAAATAAAAACAGTAAAATAGAGATAACTCTAACTGAAGATATATTTAATAAAAGATAAGGGTATAGGGATACCCAAAGATGAGATAGATCACATTTTTGATAGATTTTACAGAGTTGATAAAGCAAGAGGGAGAGGAGGATACGGTCTTGGTCTTTCAATTGCAAAGAGTATTTGCAAAATTCACAGTATGGATATATCCGTCGAAAGTGAGTATAATAAGTTTACGGAATTTATTGTTGAATTAAAAAAGAGGAGTTAAAACTCCTTTTTTTTATTAGTGATGATCTATATATTTGCCGTTCTCTTTTGCAGGCTTAAACGTATCATATACCCAAGGGACTACAACATCAAGCTCTTTTTGAGATATAAAACCTTTTAAAGAGGGCATCATCCCAAACTTCTTAACAACCACATCTTCACAATTTGTTTTATCAGGATGGGGATTGTACAGGTAATCTTTTAGAAAAGATATAGATTCTTCTTTTATCTCTTTGTCACTCATAGGACCATCAACAGCATCTATAGTTATAACCACACCGGACATAGCAACATCAATAGGGGGTGCTACCATTTTTTTCTTCTGTGCTTTATTTTTTGGCTTACCTATAGTATGACACATTGCACACTTTTTTGTAAATATAACCTGTGGACTTCTTACTTTATCTGCAGCATCTACCGAGGAAAACAATCCTAATACGGCAAGTGATATTAATGATCTTTTTAATAACATAACTCTCTCCTAATATTAGAGATTATTATATATCTTATTTATTGAAAGTATTATTAAATATAAAAATATTTTATACAAAAAGTTCGTTGTATAGGGCTGCTTCTATATCATCTAAATATTTAAAATACATCCTTTGGTCAGGTTTGTTTACTTTTATCTGAAACTCTATAAGTTTTCCACTTTTATATGGACTTATACCTGATATCTCACCTTTGGTAAATACTTTTCCAAACTGGATTTTATTTAAGATTCCGTTGCTTTTAACATCAAACCCCAAAGTAAGTTCAACTTGGTCACTTACCTTTAACCCTAGATCTATATTTGAAAAAAGAGTCACAGAACTTTTTGAGGCATAAAAACATTTCAGATCAAAACTTTCACTTTTATATCTTAATACAACTCTAAAACTTTTATCTACCCCTAGACCTTTTGAGATAAACTCCAAAGGAAGTGTTTGTACAGTTTTAGGTTTTACACAGGTTATGGTCCCTTTTTTTAGATTGTAATTTAATAAAAAAAGTTTAAAATATCTATCCTCCTTCTTATCTTTTAAGATTGCATATTTTTGTCGTTTCAAAGCTTTTATAGAAGCTTTATTTGCAGATATCGTTATCTCATCGTTTTCCATATCTGTTATGGTTACTTTATTCTCAATCAATATACCTTTATAGGTATTTATCAAAGTTATATCACTATTCTTATTTTTGATATTTTTTATCTTTTTTAATGCTTCTTTAAATACACTTTGATCAAATTCTTCTATTGTTTTTATAAGAGCAATTGTAAGCTTATCAAAATCTAAAGGTTTGAAAATAATATCTGAGATACCAAGATCAATACTTTCTAAAAGATCTGTATCTTTATTCTTCATATTTAGGACTATTATCTTAACATCCTCTTGGATATCTTGAAGATCGGCAATAAGCTCTATACCGTTTTTTAAAGGTGTATCTAATGATGTTATTACTATATCAGGCTTCTGTTTCTTAAAAGTCTCATATCCGCTTAAACCGTCATATGCAAGATAATATCTATCAAAAAGCTTATTTAAAAATTTTTCCATTTTTTTATGCAGCTCTTCATCTTTTTCAATATATAGTATTGAGATATCTTTTGCGGTTTTCTCCAGCCTTTTTAAATTCCTAAAATTCAATATACCTGATCCCGTAATTTTATATAAAATATTTTATCATATATGAAATAATATAGTGATAATTTAACTTGTTATTGATATAATTATGCAAATAAAACTCTTAGGTGTATCATGTATTCACAAGAAATTGAAAAAATAGCAAAAAAAACTTTAGCAAACTTAGAGGAAAGGAAAATAAATTCTACACCAAGAGAGTTTGAAAAAGAGTTCTGTAAATTGTCAAAAGAGATCAAGCTGGATACTAATGAGTGTAAATATTTTCAGTATTCACTTTCAAAACTAAGCAATAAAGAAAAAAAGATCGCACAGTCTAAAAATATTGAATCTGTTTATGACCTTATTGATGTATTACTTCAAAGAGTTGAGCAAAAAAATATCCAAAAAATGTCACAGATTATGACATCTTCTTTACAGCCGTCTATATCTGTTGAGCTAAACGATGACTTAGAGTCTTTCTGTATTAAAATAGGTGATTCTCCAACTTTAATATTTGAAGAAACCATACAGCACGAGATGGAAGCCTTTATAGAACAAAGAATTGAAGTGGATAAAAAGGTTCTTACCAAAAAAACAGCTGATATAGCAAGGCTTATATCTTTGATGAACAAATATCTAAATGATGCAATCAATACAGGTAAAAAAGGTAGTTCAAATATATCGGATATTGAAAACAAGATAAGTAAATTAAATCTTGATCAAGCAACAAAAAAAGAGTTGAACACAATTCAAGTGAAACTTAAAGATGCAGCTCAAAATATACAAAGTGAGTTAAATGATGTTAGCACCCATTTTATCTCAAGTCAAGATGAGATCAATAAACTTGAATCAAGAGTAAAAGAACTTGAAAATGAACTTAGAAAAACAAAGAAACAAAGTGATCTTGATCATCTTACACAAACACTAAACAGAAGAGCATTTGACAAGCAAATAAAAATATTTGAAGAGAAACATCAAAGATTACATCAGGATTTTGCGATAGTTTTTTTTGATATAGACCACTTTAAAAAAGTAAATGACAATTACGGGCATGAGTGTGGTGATATTATCCTAAAAACCTTTGCATCACTTCTTGTTAAACTTACAAGAGATATAGATATCATTGCAAGATTCGGCGGGGAGGAGTTTGTTGGTATTATCCACTTTAACGATATAGATGAACTAAATATATACCTAAGCAGAATAAAAAACGTAGTAACTAAGAATAAATTTGTATATAATGAACACAAACTAAGAATAACATTCAGTGCAGGTGTGCAGCTAAGATCAAATACAAAAAGCTCCGATGATGCTATACATGAAGCGGATGAACTTCTTTATAAAGCAAAACAAAGCGGAAGAAATAAGATCAAGCTTTGGGATGGAAGCACTATATAGGGCACATCTTTAGCTTGAACATAGGGATTTTTAGAGGTGTCCTGTAATGTATGAATTTTACACTATATTTTATTTGGTTTTTATTATTAGTATTTATGAAACTAGTTGATTTATTTAGATACACTGTAAGCTATTTAGGAGCCCTTATGAAACCATTTCACTTTGAAAATCAGTTTTCCTCACAACTATTAGATAAAACCGTAAAACATCCTAATATAACAGTAGGTAGATTCTCATACTATTCAGGATATCACCACAAACATGACTTTATAGAGTGTGCCAGATATCTGCATCCAAAAAGAAAAGATATAGACAAACTGATTATAGGTAGTTACTGTTCAATAGGATCAGGAGCTGTATTTATGATGGCTGGAAATCAAGGGCATAATACACAATGGCTAAGTACCTTTCCCTTTTACTTTCAAGCAAATATCTTTAAAGAAGCAAAAAACAGTTTTGAAAAAGCCGGTGATACTATCATTGGAAATGACGTATGGATAGGTTCGGAAGCTATGATTATGCCTGGTATTAGCATTGGTGACGGTGCCGTTATCGCAGCACGTGCAGTAGTAGTAAAAGATGTACCTCCTTATACTATAGTAGGAGGTAATCCTGCTGTATTTATAAGATCTCGTTTTAAAGAAGATGAAATAGAACAATTACTAACTATGAAATGGTGGAACTGGAATGAAGAGATTGTAAAAGAAACTATGCCGCTTATTTGCAGTAATGATATAAATGAATTATGGTCATATTGGTGTGACAATAAAAAAGATTTATAGTATTTTCATGTTTTTATCAATTGGAGTTTTTTTGATCTTGTAAACTTTTTGATCTCGTACTCTCGTTTTGATGCAGTACTTCTATCACTTGAAGGCTCTTGATAAAGTAACTTAACGGGACGTCGTGCTTTTGTATATTTTGCACCTTTATCACTACTGTTGTGCTCATCCAAACGTTTTGTTACATCTTTAGTGATACCTGTGTACAAACTTCCGTCACTACACTCTAAGATATAAACAAAATATGACATCGCAACTCCTTCTAAAATTATGATAAAAGGTTATCTCTTATTTACTTAATTTGGTATAATTATACTATGAATTTAGAAAAATTAAAAGATTTAGAATCAGAGTTTTTAGAGAGATACCCAAAAGGTTTTGAAGATGCAACTTTTTTCCCAACAATGAAAAAGTACAAACCTCAAAAGCTAGAAGAGTTTGCAAAAGAGGCATTAGCAAAAGAGAACTTCCCTTCTGCTTTACACTCTCTTCGAGAAAATCCTAATCTAGTAGTTGATGGATTTTTTAAAACAATACAAAAATCAGTTATGGTCTCACTGTTTGATAAACTAAAACTAAAAGATATGATCATGAGCTTAAACTCATATGAAAAAGATATGTTTAGCATTGAAATATATGAGCTTTTATACGGAGATAAGAAAAATGGTTTTGAGGGATTAGTTGAGTTTTTAGCCCAATATCAACTTGCCAAATGGACTATCATAAGTGTAGTTCCATATACTATAAATAGAGAAACCGAATACTTCATCAAACCAACTACCGCAAAAAATATCATCAAATATTTTGAGCTTAAAAATTTACTATATAAACCCAGACCAACTTTTGAGTTTTATGAAAACTATACTAAAGCTTTAGATGAGATGAAATCTAATGTAGATAGTTCACTTAAATTTGACAATGGTGCTTTTAGCGGTTTTTTAAAGGTTGGGATGGAGATTTGTGAGGGAAGATAACTAAAATATCTTTTCCACCCACAACTCTAAAGTTCTATCAGGTATAAAATATCTATCACCACCTTTATCAATAATCTCTTTTTTAACTAAACCACTATGGACTGAAAGTCCATAGGTTTCTCTAAGACTGAAAGTCTTTACTTCCCCTCTCTATTCAAGTATTATTGAATTATTATCTTGATTTGATGAATCTCTATGATGTTC